>CAXTUM010000077.1:0-8798 GCA_964247205.1 uncultured Beijerinckiaceae bacterium | reverse complement strand
CAGCACATCGGCCTTGCTGGGGGCCTTGCTGGCGTTGGCGAGCATCATCTGGAAAATATCGGGCACCTTTACGCGGATAAGCTTCGCTACATCAATGGTCGCCTGCACATCTGCCAGTGCATCATGCGCGTCGGCCTCATCAAAGCTGATGCCGTTGGCGCGAGCGATATCGCCAAGCCTGAAGCCTGGGCGCATCCGCGGAGCAGCAGGCTCATCCGCTGAGGCATCGGCATAAGGGCGACTGGCGGCGGCGACCGTCAGAATGGTGATGCAGCCCGGCGCCAGCAAATGCACCGCGTGCAGCATGATCAGCGTGTCCGCGCGCATGTTGCCACTAAGCTGCGTCACGTAGGGGTCCTCAAGCGCCGCGAAGAGGCCGTGCCGCAGCATCTCCTCGTCGAACCGGATCGCGTTGTGGCCGATGAAGATTGCGGGCGACCACGCTTCAAACCGCCGAGTGACTTCTGCCAGCAGCTTGCAGGGCGACAGCGGCTGGATCTCGAGATCGCCGGGCGCCAGCCGCGTCACGATCATGGCCGATGGACTCGGCACGATCCAGGGCAGACGGCGCGTGCGCAGTGAGAAGTTATCCGCCGCGCCGACAACGTTCATATCAACATCAGTTCGAACAGCTGCGATCTGCAGGATCTGGTCGAACGCTTTCGAGAGGCCGCTCGTCTCGGTGTCGTAGACCACGAAGGATGGTGGCAGCTCAGGCAAGTGCAAAGCCGTTGAGAAACACGCGCGCGGCTTCGTTCCCGCCGGAGCGGATCGGTTTAGCTTTTTGGTCATGGGGATTACCTTCGAATGGGCGCGCAGACACGGCCTGACATCAATCGCGAGGGGAGTGCGTAAACGCTGATATGGCGGGACAAGGTCAACGACAGCAGGGGAAAACACCCTCTGATGCAGGAAATGACGGATCAATCTCTCGGACTATGCCTTGAAGGGGGCATATCTCCATGGGGCTGATGAACGACAACTTCAAAACTTGAATTCCCGCTTCCGACCAATATCATGGGTATGATCTTGATCAATCTGTGTGGCCGCTTCCATGCGAGTTTGCTGAAATGCGGTACCCGTTGAAACTGGCAATGGCGGCAGGTGCGATCTGCATCTTCGGCTTGCAATCTTTCAGTCAGGCCATGCCTGCCGACGCGCAAAGGCCAGACAACCGCGCGAGCGCCCGCATCGGCCGCGAGGTGGCGAAGCAGTACTGCGCCGGGTTTCATGCAATCGGCCGCACAGACGTTAGCCCCAGTCCGAAAGCGCCGCGCTTCCCGCTGATCGCCGAACGATATCCCAACAACAACCCGCCAAAGATGGTGTCGATCAGCTATGAGCTGATTGTGGATACGGACGAGAGCGATCAGCGGCTTGATCTCCTCCACCGGAATGTCCGGAAGTACGGCACGGTCTCGAACACGATCGCTGCGGCCACGAAACTGGAAGGCACAATCCGGAGAAAATCATGAGCCGTCTGCACACGGAGCAGCATCTGGTTTCACGCATCGGCTGGCTGAGAGCTGCGGTCCTGGGTGCAAACGACGGCATTGTTTCGACGGCAAGTCTGATCGTTGGCGTAGCCGCAGCTTCAGCCTCGCGTTCGGATGTGCTGGTCGCAGGAATCGCCGGGCTGATTGCCGGGGCCATGTCGATGGCGGCGGGTGAGTATGTTTCGGTCAGCTCGCAGTCTGATACCGAGAAGGCTGATCTCGCCCGCGAGCGAGCCGAACTGGCGAACCAGCCGGATTTCGAACATGAGGAGCTTGCGCAGATTTATGTCAGGCGGGGTCTTGAACAGAATTTCGCACGGGAGGTCGCCACGCAATTGATGGCGAAAGACGCGCTGGCCGCACACGCCCATGATGAGCTGGGCATATCGGAGGCGACCACGGCACGCCCCGTTCAGGCCGCACTGACGTCGGCTGCAACATTTGCGGTTGGGGCGGCGATGCCGCTTGTGATGGTGCTTGTATCTTCCCCGTCCGCTCTGATCCCATCGGTTTCAGTCGCGTCGCTGCTGTTTCTGGCGCTGCTCGGTGCAATCGGCGCTCGTGCGGGCGGTGCTGACATCCTGAGAGCAACGATGCGCGTGACTTTCTGGGGCACGCTTGCGATGGCGCTCACGGCGGGCATCGGTGCCCTGGTCGGAAAGGCGGTCTGAGCATGCAGGAATCAGGGGAAGCGCAGCGCCTGCTCCTTTTGCGCCTGATCTTCATCAGCCGTCCGCCAGAGGCGGCACGGCGTAACCGGTTGTCTGCTTGATCCGCTCCATGGCGAAACGGGAAGTGACGTTCTTCAGGGGCACCACTTCGATGAGCTGCTTGTAGAAGGCGTCGTAGGCCGCCATGTCCGCGACCGCCACACGCATCATGTAATCGACATCACCCGCCATGCGATAGAATTCCATCACCTCAGGCATGGCCGCCACAACCGCGGCGAAGCGCTTGAGCCAGGGAGCGGAGTGATCCCCTGTTTCTATCTGCACGAACACCGCGAGCCCGAGGCCGATCTTCTCCGGTGCGACAAGAGCGACACGCCGCAAAATGACGCCGGCTGTTTCAAGCTTCTGCACCCGCTTCCAGCAAGGCGTTTGTGACAGGCCGACTTTGGCCGCGAGATCGCCGATGGCGATACTGGCGTCCTTCTGCAGCAGCGTCAGGATCTTGCGGTCGATGGCGTCGAGCTTCATGGCATCACAGGTTGCAGACAAAGAGAATAAATTTCTATAACAGCATATCAGAAGGCATGATTAAAAAATTATCATCTTTTCTAAGCTGCCGTGAAGGTCATATCTTGCTGTAGATGAGGGATATCGATGATTGCAGACCGCATTACGGCCCCGATCATGACCAGCATGGGTCCGCTCTCCGGTCTCGCCTCGACCAGGGCTGGAAGTGTCTCAATGGTTCCCGCGATCCGGACCTCATGCGGTTGCGTCGCGGCGATGACGGCGATCGCTGATGTATCAGGGGGCAGGCCAGCTGCAATGGCCCGCGCCGAGAGCACTGACAATGTGCGGCGCGGCATGTAGACGATAGTCGTCGCTTTCGGATCGGCCAGCGCAGCATCGCTGAGATCGGCAGGCAAAGCTCCGTCGTCACCGTGGCCTGTCACGAACTGCAGCCGCCGCGCCGTTTTCCGCTCCGTCAGCGATAGCCCGAGCGATGCGGCGGCTCCCTGCACGGCAGTGATGCCGGGCACGATTTCGGTGGCGACGCTTGCCTTGCGGCAGGCTGCAAGCTCCTCCGCGAGTCGGCCGAACACGGCGGGATCACCCGACTTCAGGCGAACCACGCGTTTGCCCTGCAATGCAAGTTTCACCATCAGGTCATTGATGTCGGCCTGCTTGCAGGAGGGACCGTGGCCCGTCTTGCCGACAAGCATGCGCTTGGCTTCGCGCCGCGCCAGATCGAGAACGCCCGCCGAAACGAGGTCATCATAGAGTATGACATCGGCGCCCTGCAGAGCACGGACGGCCTTGAGTGTCAGAAGGTCAGGATCACCAGGTCCCGCGCCGACGAAGACAACGCTGCCGGCGGCGGGGCCCGACGCGTCGCGGTCGATTCCGTGCAGCAGGAGGTCGCGGTCCCGCAAGGCGGGCGAAAGATCAGGTGTCTGCAACGCCAACGCGGTGAACCGCTCCCAGAACCTGCGGCGCAAGGCGAAGCTGAGATCCCGGGCCTGCACGGCTGGCCGCCAGTCCCGCGCTGCCTTGGCCCATGCTGTCAGGCCCCGTGGCAGCAACGCCTCGATC
Source organism: uncultured Beijerinckiaceae bacterium (assembly GCA_964247205.1). Classification (GTDB taxonomy): domain Bacteria; phylum Pseudomonadota; class Alphaproteobacteria; order Rhizobiales; family Beijerinckiaceae; genus JADCCX01. Next base: position 5,038 of record CAXTUM010000077.1, on the reverse strand, counting down.
CGCGTGCGGATCGCCTGCCCGAACACGGGAGCCGCGCCATCGGTCGAGATGCCGATCACCAGGGGTGAACGGTTGACGATGGCGCCGAACTGAAAATCGCAGAACGCCGGACGATCAATGACATTGACGGAGACACCATTGCGCCTTGCGGCAGCAGCGAATGCAGAGGCCTCCGCGTCGTCATCGCATTCGGCGATGGCGAGAGAAGCATCCGCGAGATCTGCCGGCTCCCAGCGGCGGGGGTGGACCGTGATCTTGCCAAAACCGGCATCGGTGCCGGGGAGTGCCAGCAAGGCTGCAAAGGCAGCAGCGTTCCTGGGCGCGAAGATACGGATTGCCGCACCCGTCGCCAGCAGCAACTCGGCTTTCCAGACCGCCGCTTCGCCGTCGCCTGCAATCACAACGCATTTGCCTGCAAGCTTGTGAAAAAGCGGAAGAGAAGCAAGCGGAGCAATGCGCGGTGGCTCAGCAGCCAGCGGGCGGCGTGGCGATGACATATTCACGGCAGGCCCCAGGTCTTCGCCAGCGCCGGTTTTGATGGAACTGCTTGAAAGCCCGGCGACGGCTTGTCCTGTGTGTCTGCAATCCGCTGCGGCGGATAAAGCACCCACAAGCCCACGAGCAAAGCAAGCGCAGCATGGAAGGCGCGGTCGAGCCAGCGTTCTTTCCGGAGATCGTTCATATGCCTGCTCCCGACATGTTTTCCGCCCGGCTTGCGGTTTTTCCGGGCAAGCCGAAACTGCTGCGTGCCCAGATTCGCTCGTGGCCGTAGTAGAGGACGAGCTTGGTCAGCACTTCAGTGGCGCTGATCGCTGCGGCGACACCCGCACTGCGTGTGAAGAGCCAAGACAGCAGAAAGGTGTCGATGCTCCCGGTGATGCGCCAGGTCACGGCTTTCAGGAAGCTGCGGCGTGGCTGTTCACCGTCCGATTTCATCCAGCGCCGGAAGCGGCTGAAGGCAGGAATTCGTCCGGCGTTTGCGTCTCCATCGGGCTTGAGCGCCTGCGTGTCGGCGTCAATATCAACGAGGCCGAAAGCGACGGTCTCGTGGTTCAGCTGGTCGATGAGGATGAAGCCGCCGAGCGTCCGGCTATTCGTATAGTCGGTGAGGACCGCAGGCCGGTCGAGCGAGAGCGATACGAGGCCGATGCCGTTCATGACAAGCGTCCTCGCGCGGGCAAGGCTGAAACCGTTGATGTCGATGCTGTGATGCAAGGCCTCGACCGTGGCCCGGGCCTCAAGGCTGCCGATCTTGATGAGATAGCTGGCTCCAACGGGCAGGGGCGTCTCTGCCGTCCAGAGCAAGCGCGCCGTGAGGTGTCGGCGGGGGCGGATGGAATCGTCCATCGTAACGATGACGTCTCCGCGGGAGACATCAACTTCGTCCGCGAGGCAGAGCGTCGGCGTCTGACCCGCCACCGCGCGGTCGAGGTCGCCGTCCGCTGTCACGATGCGTGCTACGCGGCTCAGACGGCCAGACGGCAGAACGCGCACCGCATCGCCCGCTGCGATGGATCCGCTGGCTATGAGGCCTGCATAGCCCCTAAACTCCTGCGATGGGCGGTTCACGAATTGAACCGTGAAGCGGAAGATCTGGTCTGTCGGCAAATCGACTGGCGCAGTTTCGAGCGCCTGCAGCAATGTCGGACCGCGGTGCCACGGCATGTTGGGAGAAAGCGAGGCGACGTTGTCGCCATCCCGCGCGACAAGCGGGATGAAGGTGATTGTGTCGAAGCCAAGGCCAGCCGCCATCGCTTCATAGTCGCGCCTGATGGCGTCGAAGCGGGCTTCGTCATAGCCGGCCATATCCATCTTGTTCACGGCAACCACGGCCTGCCGGATTCCGAGCATGGAGGCGATGAGCGAATGCCGGCGGGTCTGCGGTAGAACCCCCTTGCGGGCGTCGATCAGGATTATGGAGAGATCGGCGGTGGAGGCCCCCGTTGCCATGTTGCGCGTGTATTGCTCGTGCCCGGGGGTATCGGCAACGATGAAGGTGCGGCGCGGCGTGGCGAAATAGCGGTAGGCGACATCGATTGTGATGCCCTGTTCGCGTTCCGCCGAGAGACCATCGACAAGCAGCGCGAAATCGCGGCCGCCGGTGGTGCCGAACTTGCCGGAATCACGATCCAGCGAGGCAAGCTGGTCTTCGAAGACTGCCCCTGTTTCATAGAGCAACCGGCCGATCAGCGTGGATTTGCCGTCATCCACGGAACCGCAGGTGATAAAGCGCAGCAGCGTGCGGGAAAACGGTGCTGAATCGTTCGCGGGCAAAGACGCGACCGTTTCCGGCGCAAGGTTGATGGCGAGAGCGGCTGACATCAGAAATACCCGTCCTGCTTCTTCAGTTCCATGGAAGAGAATCCATCATTGTCGATGACTCTGCCTTGCCGTTCGGAGACGCGGGAGCCGCGCATTTCAGCAAGAATTTCCGGAAGAGTTGCGGCGCTGCTTTCGACCGCGCCGGTCAGCGGATAGCAGCCGAGCGTGCGGAAGCGGATCAGGCGGTCCTCAGGCCTCTCGCCTGGCTTCAGCGGCAGCCGCTCGTCATCGAGCATGATCAGCGCGCCGTCGCGCTCCACCACGGGACGCCTGGCCGCGAAATACAGCGGGACGACCGGGATATTCTCCTGCGCGATGTAGGTCCAGACATCCGCTTCGGTCCAGTTTGACAGCGGAAAGACGCGGAAGCTCTCGCCCGGCGCTTTGCGCGTGTTGAAGAGCTGCCAGGGCTCTGGCCGCTGTCGCTTGGGATCCCAGCGGTGTTCGGGGCTGCGCAGCGAAATGATGCGTTCCTTGGCGCGGCTCTTTTCCTCGTCGCGCCGGGCGCCACCGAAGGCGGCGTCGAATTTGTGGAGGTTGAGCGCCTGTTTCAGGCCTTGCGTCTTCATCACATCGGTGTGGAGGCGCGAGCCAGAGCCGACCGGATTGACGCCAGCCTTCAGGCCTTCCTCGTTGATGTGCACGATAAGCCGGACTCCCAGCCGCGCCGCTGTCTCGTCGCGGAAGCGGATCATCTCCTTGAATTTCCAGGTGGTATCGACATGCAGCAGCGGAAATGGCGGCTTGCCCGGATAGAAAGCCTTCATGGCAAGATGCAGAAGCACGGCAGAATCCTTGCCGATGGAGTAGAGCAGTGCGGGGTTTTCGCAGGTTGCAGTGACCTCGCGGATGATGAAGACAGCTTCAGCCTCGAGCTTCTGGAGATGGCTGAGCTGGATCATTGCGCCGGCTCCCGCGCTGGCTTCCCGCCCATGATTTTGCCGTCGGCTCCGACATGCAGGCCGCATTCCTTGTGTGCTTCATTTTCCCACCACCAGCGCCCGGCGCGCTCCGGTTCGCCTGGCAGTACAGCGCGGGTGCAAGGCGCGCAGCCGATGGAGAGGAAACCCAGGGCGTGCAGCGGATTGACGGGAATTCGGTGGTCGGAGGCGAAGGTCACCGCTTGCTCGCGCGTCCAGTCTAGCAGCGGATTGGCCTTGACGAGATTGCGGGCGGCATCAAAGGCCGCAAAAGCGTGGCCGCCGCGGTGGGCGGACTGGTTCGCGCGCATCCCTGTGATCCATCCCGATACGCCAGCCAGAGCATGGCCGAGCGGAGCGACCTTGCGGATGTCGCAGCAGGCCTTGCGATTCTCGACCGACTCGCGGAAACCGTTGACTCCCTGCGCCTCGACCAAGGCCTCGACCGCCGTACGTTCCGGTGCGAAGCCCCTGAGGCGCAGGCCGTATCTGGCTTCCGTCACTGACCGGAGCGCATGGCTTTCCGGGAACAAACGGCCTGTGTCGAGCGTCGCGATTTCGATATCGAGCTCAGCCTCGGCGATCAGATGCGTCAGCACCTGATCCTCCAGACCGAAACTCGTTGTGAAGACGATGCGGCCGGGAATGGCGGCGCGCAGCAGGCGCAGGCGCTCTCCGGCGGGCAACTCCGCGAAGTCAGAGTCAAGCTCATCGGCAAGGATGTCAAGCATGGAAAGCCGTCCGGGCGAGACGCCGCTGGTCGAGGATGTTGACCTGCTTTCCGGCATATCCGCGTTGGTAGGCCGGACCGCGCGCAGCAAGTGCTGCCGTCCATTGGGCAGGGGGCTGGCGAGCGGCGCTGGCCGCCGGCAGTTCCACCTCGTCGAAACCGCAGGCAAGCGCGTAGGCGAACTGGTCGGGAATCAGCGGGCCAGCCGCGCGCAGCGTTCCCGTGAAGCCGAGCCGCCGCAGGTGTCTGGCCAGGGTGAAGCCGCGACCGTCCGCGAAGGCCGGGAAACGGATCGCGATCAGCGCCACCTCGCCGAAATGCGGCTGCACCGCTTGCGGATCAACAGTGTTGGGCAATTCAATGCCGGGGGGCGTGCGGGTGGGGTCGTTGCGCAGACGGGACAGGAAGATATCCCAGTCCATGATGCGCGGCATTCCAGGCGGCGGCGTTTCGGCGCGCGACCAGGAATCCAGCCTGGCGCCGTTGCGATCAAGCAGCATGGTTTATCTCCGCCGCGAAGGACTGTTTGAAGGGTGCGAGGCCAAGGCGCTTCACCGCTGCAATGAAGCTCTCACCCGCAAGACGCTGGTCGAGATAGACCGCGACGATGCGCTCGATGGCGTCGGGCACCTCGTCCGCCGGGATGCCTGGTCCGATCAGCTCACCCAGCGCTGCCGTCTCTGTGGCGTCTCCGCCCAGCGTGATCTGGTAGCTCTCCGCTCCGCGCTTCTCGAGGCCGAGGATGCCGATGTGGCCGACATGGTGGTGGCCGCAGGCATTGATGCAGCCCGAAATCTTGATGTTGAGTTCGCCGATGGCGCGTTGCCGCCGCTGATCGGCGAAGCGCTTCGCGATCGACTGCGCGATGGGAATCGAACGCGCCGTCGCCAGTGCGCAATAGTCGAGCCCGGGACAGGCGATGATGTCGGTGATGAGGCCGACATTGGCCGCTGCAAGACCAACCGCGCCAAGCGCCTGCCAGACCGCGAAGAGACCGGCCTGCCTGACATGGGGCAGCACGAGATTCCGGGTGTGCGCGACGCGCAGTTCGTCGGAGGAGGAGCGT
>CAXTUM010000076.1:0-8806 GCA_964247205.1 uncultured Beijerinckiaceae bacterium | reverse complement strand
CCGCCGTGATCGCCTTGGGGTCGCTCTGGCGCTTGTCATCCCACTGGGCAAGCGTCCAGCCCTTAGGGAGATAGCCGTTGATAGGATCATGCGCCGAAGTCTGGTCGGTAACGCAGTCCGGCTTCACGCCGCGCTTCACCAGTTCCGGCAAAATCTCTGCGGCATTGCCAAGAAGCGCCACTGAAATGGGTTTTTTCTCGGCACAGGACCGCGCCATAATCGCCAGAGCGTCATCCAGATCCTTCGCCTGAACATCGACATATTTCGTGCGCAGCCGGAATTCGATGCTCGACGGGCGGCATTCGATGGCGAGGCACGAGGCCCCCGCCATGGTCGCCGCCAGCGTCTGCGCGCCGCCCATTCCGCCAAGGCCCGCCGTGAGGATCCATTTGCCTGCGAGATCGCCGTTGTAATGCTGGCGGCCCATCTCCACGAAGGTCTCATAGGTGCCCTGCACGATGCCCTGCGTGCCGATGTAGATCCACGATCCCGCCGTCATCTGGCCGTACATCATCAGGCCCTTTTTATCGAGCTCGTTGAAATGCTCCCAGGTCGCCCAGCGCGGCACGAGGTTGGAATTGGCGATCAGCACACGCGGTGCGTCCGCATGGGTCCGGAACACGCCGACCGGCTTGCCGGATTGCACGAGGAGCGTCTCGTCCATCTCCAGCTTGCGCAGCGAGGCCACGATGCGGTCAAAGCTGTCCCAGTCCCGCGCCGCACGCCCGATGCCGCCATAGACCACGAGTTCGGCCGGGTTCTCCGCTACGTCAGGGTCGAGGTTGTTCATCAGCATGCGCAAGGGGGCTTCGGTCAGCCAGCCCTTGGCAGAGATGTCAGTGCCGCGCGGCGAGCGGATCACACGGCTGTTGTCGATGCGTCTCATGTCAGCTCCTGGAGAGGCGAGATGCTGCGCCAAACGCCGCATCTATCAGGTTGGAAAGAGCGTCTTGCAAAGGCTTGGCGACGTGAGGCGAGAACCGCCACGGCGGGCTTTCGGTCTCGAGATAGCCGTTCAGGCCAAGCTCCATCTGCAACGCATGCACATGTTCGGCAGGCCGCCCGTAATGCCGCGTGATCCAGCCGCCCTTGAAGCGTCCGTTGCTGACATGCGGCAAGCCGCTTGCGAGCATGGCGTGTTCGGCGGCGGCTTGCACGGCAGGGGCAGCAGATGCGCCGCTGTTGGTGCCGAGATTCATCAGCGGCAGTTCGCCGGGGAAAAGGCGGGGAATAATCGATTTGATGGAGTGGCAATCATAGAGCAGGCAGAAGCCGTGCGCTGCCTTGATGCGTGCGATCTCTGCGGCCAGCGCCTCGTGGTAGGGTTGGAAGTAGAGAATCTTACGCCGCTCGATCTCCGCCGCATCGGGCGGCACAAGCCAGATCGGCGCACCATCGAAGGTACTCGTCGGCACAAGCTCAGTCGTGGCCTGTCCGGGATAGAGCGATACGCCTGATGGATCACGATTGAGATCAATGACATAACGCGACAGCTTCGCTTCGATCACGGAGGGCTTCCAGCGCTGTTCCGCAAAGGCATAGAGCTGACGCATATGCCAGTCCGTATCCTCGACAGCCTTGCCGCGTTCGTTCAAAGCCGCTGCTACTTCATCCGGCAAAACGGTGCCGGGGTGCGGCATCGAAAGCAGCAGCGGGCTTTCGCCTTGGGTGAGCGTGAATGTTTCCATCATCATTCCACTAGCAGGATATCTAGAAGATCGGCTTGCCCGGCAGCCAGACCACCACTGCGCACCAGCGCCGAAGCCGCTTCCATATCCTTCGACATGATGCGGTCATTGCCAACCGGTTCCGCCACGGCGCGGATCGCGGCAAGCGCTTGCTGCAGCCGGGGGCTCGTCGCCAGCTGGGCGCGCATTTCCACGCCCTGAGCCGCCATCAGCGCCTCTATGCCGATGATGCGCGACAGATTGTCGGCCATCGGCCCCAGCCGCCGCGCGCCATGGGTCGCCATCGAGACATGGTCCTCCTGATTGGCCGAGGTGGGGATGGTGTCGATCACAGCAGGCGTTGCTTTCTGCCGGTTTTCGGAGGCGAGCGCCGCGCTGGTCACTTCGGCGATCATGAACCCGGAGTTGAGACCTGGCTCGCGCACCAGAAACGCGGGCAGGCCGGACAGAACAGGGTCCACTAGCATGGCGCAACGGCGCTGCGTGATATTGCCGATTTCGGTTGCTGCCAGCGCCAGCATATCCGCCGCGAAAGCCACAGGCTCCGCGTGGAAATTGCCGCCGGAAATGACCTCGCCGGTTTCGGCGATGACCAGCGGATTGTCCGTCACGGCATTGGTTTCATCCCGCAGCATCCGGGCCGCATCCTGCATCACCTGCAGCGCGGCCCCCATCACCTGCGGCTGGCAGCGAATGGAATACGGGTCCTGCACGCGCGGATCGTCGGCCAGATGCGAGCGCCGGATAACGCTGTCCGCCATCAACGCGCGCAAGGCTGCGCCAACCGCGATCTGGCCCTTGTGGCGTCGCAGCCTGTGAATTCCCTCGTGAAATGGCGTATCCGAACCCGCAATGGCATCGGTCGATAGTGCGCCTGTCAAGAGCGCCGCTGCAAAGCAGCGTTCGATCGCGAAAAGGCCGTGCAACGCCAGCGCGGTGGAAACCTGCGTGCCGTTCAACAGCGCCAGGCCTTCCTTGGGGCCAAGCTCGACAGCCTTGAGACCAGCGGCCTTCAGCGCCGCCGCACCGTCCATGCGCTTGCCGCCGAACTCGGCCTCTCCCTCGCCAATCAGCACAGCAGCCATATGCGCGAGCGGCGCGAGATCACCCGATGCGCCAACGGAACCTTGAGCCGGAATGACGGGCAGCAGATTTTTCTCCAGCATCGCCAGAAGCAGGCGAACCATATCGGCCTGCACGCCGGATGCGCCTTGGGCGAGGCTGGCAGCTTTCAACCCCAGAACAAGCCGAACGACAGGAGCGGGCAGGGGATCACCCACGCCAGCGCAATGCGAGCGCACGATGTTGAGCTGGAGTTCCTTCAGTTTCTCCGTCGGGATTCGGACGCTTGCGAGTTTGCCGAAGCCGGTGTTGACACCGTAAACGGCATCATTGCCGCGCGCGGCGCGCAGCAGAATCTTGTGACCCTTCTCGATGACAGGCCAGAAGTTGGCGTCTAGCATCAGGCCTGTGCCGCTTTGCACCGCGCGCCAGAGTCCCAGCGTCGTTTCTCCCGGTACAAGTTGGAGCGGCTTGTTCATCCCACACCCCGCCATATCCGCCTGTGAAGCGGATTGAAGCCCATGCGATACACGAGTTCCGCCGGGCTCTCGATATCCCAGATGGCGAGATCGGCAGATTTGCCTACCTCAAGCGTTCCGGTCTCATTTTGCAGGCCGAGCGCTTTTGCAGCCTCCCGCGTCACGCCCGCGATACATTCGTTGACTGTCATTCGAAACAATGTCGCCGCCATGTTCATGGTGAGCAACAGCGAAGTCAGCGGCGAGGTACCGGGATTGCAATCTGTCGCGACAGCCATGGCGACGCCGTGCTTGCGAAAGAGGTCAACCGGCGGCTTTTGCGTTTCGCGGATGAAATAGAATGCACCGGGCAGGATGACGGCCACCGTTCCAGTCCGGGCCATGGCAGCAGCCCCCGCATCATCAGTATGCTCCAGATGATCCGCCGACAGCGCGCCAAACCGGGCGGCGAGCGCCGCGCCGCCGAGATTGGACAATTGATCCGCATGCAGTTTCACGGGCAGGCCAAGCGCCCGCGCGGCCTCAAAAACCCGTTCGGTCTGTGCGGGTGAGAAGGCGATACCTTCGCAGAACGCATCCACAGCATCGATCAGGCCTTCGGATGCCAGCGCAGGGAGCATCTGGCTGATCACAGCAGCAATGAAAGCATCCTTGTTGCCATTCGCCTCAGGCGGAAGTGCGTGCGCCCCAAGGAAAGTGGTCTTGACCGCAACCGGACGCAGCTCGCCCATGCGGCGCGCCGCCAGCAAAGACTTGCGCTCGTTTTCCAGATCGAGGCCATATCCCGACTTGATCTCGATCGTGGTGACGCCTTCCGCGATCAGCGCATCGAGGCGGGGCAGGCTCTGCTCCACCAGTCCTTCAAGACTTGCAGCCCTTAAGGCCTTCACCGATGACACGATGCCGCCACCGGCGCGCGCGACCTCCTCGTAGGTGGCGCCTTGCAACCGCAATTCGAATTCCCGCGCCCGATTGCCCGCATGCACCAGATGCGTGTGGCAATCGATCAGCCCCGGCGTGATCCAGCGGCCTGCGCAATCCATGATATCGGGCGCTTTCCGCAGATCAGCTGGCAAGTCCGCTTCCGGGCCAGCGAAGACAATCCTGCCATTGCGTGACGCGACTGCCCCGCGTTCGAACACGCCAAGATCAGGCAATGCGGGCGCAAGCGTTGCCAGCCGGGCGTTCGTCCACAGCCGCAGGCCGGTCGCTTCAGCCGTCACCGGAAATCCCCTCTGGCTGGACTTGTGTTCATCACCATTGTCAGGCGAGATGACGGGAGCTTGGCCGCATCGTCAAGCGCCAATCCGGGGGAATTCATGACCGTGATCCATGCCGCCGAGGCGCTGACAGCCGAAGGATGGCAGCGCGATGTACGGATCAGCCTCAAACAGGGCCGCATTGACGCGATTGTGGCGGGTGTCGCCCCCCAAGCCGGCGATGAGCGGCATGCCGTTCTTATTCCCGGCCTGTCGAACCTGCACAGCCACGCGTTCCAGCGCGGCATGGCGGGATTGGCCGAGACGCGGGGACAGAGCGCCGACAGCTTCTGGACCTGGCGCGAGGTGATGTACCGGTTTGCGCTCTCCATGACGCCGGAGCAGCAGGAGGCCATCGCAGCGCAGGCCTATGTCGAGATGCTGGAAGGAGGTTTCACCCGCGTCGGCGAGTTTCATTACCTGCATCATGAGCAAAATGGTTCGCCGCATGGCAATATCGCCGAAATGGCGGCACGGATCGCTTCTGCGGCGACCGAGACAGGCATCAATATCACGCTACTCCCGGTGTTTTATGCGCATTCCGGCTTTGGCGGCGCACCACCCAACGAGCGCCAGAGGCGCTTCATCAACACGCGTGACAGCTTTTCAAGGCTGATGGAAGGCTCAGTAAAACTTGTTGCGGGTCTGGAAGGCGCAGTTCTAGGCGTCGCGCCCCACAGCCTGCGTGCCGTGACGCCGGAGGAACTGGTCTGGTTGCAGACCATCGCGCCCGACATCCCGTTTCACATCCACATTGCGGAACAGATGCAGGAGGTCGAGGATTGCATCGCATGGAGCGGTCAGCGTCCCGTGCAATGGCTGCTCGATCACGCCTCTGTGGATAATCGCTGGTGCCTGATTCATGCCACGCATCTCGATGAAGGGGAGGTAGAAGGCCTCGCCCACAGCGGTGCCGTCGCCGGGCTTTGCCCCGTGACGGAAGCCAGTCTGGGCGATGGTATTTTTCAGGGGCGGGAGTTTATCGCGGCAGGCGGAAAGTTCGGGATCGGCACCGACTCCAACGTCCTGATTGGTGTGGCGGATGAACTGCGTCAGCTCGAATATTCGCAACGCCTGCGGAATCAATCGCGCAATGTGATGGCAGCAGTTGGCGGTTCGACGGGGCGAGCCCTGTTCGATCAGGCATTGGCAGGCGGAGCACAGGCGCTAGGGGCTGGTCCCTCAGGTATCAGAAGTGGAGCATCCGCCGATATGCTCTCGCTGGACATGGAAAATCCGGGCCTTACCGGGAGAAGCTCTGATCAGGTGCTGGATGCGTGGATTTTCGCTGCGCATCGCTCCGTGGATTGCGTCTGGGTTAGGGGTCGAAAGCAGGTCGAGGGCGGACGCCATCGGCAGCGCGATCAGGTTGCAAGCCGCTTCCGGCAGGCCATCACCCAACTGATGGCGCAGTAAGCCCTACGCCCGAACCTTCACATACTCGCCCGGCGCATCACCCAGAGGCCTGTGCTTCTTCGATCCCGGCTGGCGCGCATTCGTCTCATCAGGCGCCTGTTCCCGCAGCCAGCCGATCCAGTCCAGCCACCACGAGCCCGGCGTTTCCTTCGCGGAGGCCACCCAGTCCTCGAATGCGCCCGTCACGGGTCCGCCGGTCCAGTACTGGTACTTGCCCTTGGCCGCAGGGTTCACCACACCGGCTATATGGCCCGAGCCACCCATGACATAGCGCACCGGGCCGCCGAAGAACTTCGAGCCCGCAAAAACCGAGCGTGCCGGTGCGATGTGGTCTTCCTTCGCCGCGAGATTGTAGATCGGCGTCATCACCTTGCCGAGATCGAGCGTCACGCCAGCCACTTCCATCGTGCCCTGGCTCAGCTTGTTCTCGAGATAGCAGTTGCGCATGTAAAAGCGGTGGTTCGCCTCTGGCATGCGGGTCGAGTCCGAGTTCCAGTAGAGCAGGTCAAACCCGGCGGGTTCCTTGCCCTTGAGATAGTTGTTCACAACATAGGGCCAGATCAGATCCTGCGGCCGCAGCATGTTGAAGGCCGAGGCCATGCGCGAGCCCGGAAGATATCCCAGCTTGTGCATCGCCTCTTCCACGGCGGTGATCTGCTCTTCATCCGCGAAAATCTTGAGATCGCCGGCATGGGTGAAATCCACCTGCGTCGTCAGGAATGTGGTGGAGGCCACGCGGTTTTCGCCTTTGGCCGCAAGCCATGCCATCGTCACGGCGAGCATGGTTCCACCCACGCAATAGCCGATGGTATGCGCGGTTGGTTCGCCCGTGATTTCCTTCGCCGCATCGAGCGCGGCCAGGATGCCGTCCTTCATGTAGGTCTCGAAATCCGCCTTCGCGTGGCGTTCATCCGGGTTGACCCAGGAGATCACGAACACCGTCACGCCCTCTTCCACGCACCATTTGATGAAGCTCTTCTCTGCATTCAGATCGAGAATATAGAACTTGTTGATCCACGGCGGCACGATGACGAGCGGCGTCTTCAGCACTTTTTCTGTCGTCGGATTGTACTGGATCAGTTCGATCAGGTCGTTGCGGAACACGACTTTGCCCGGTGTGGTCGCCATGTTGACGCCGACGGCGAAGCCTTCGGTGCCTGATTGCCGGATTTTCAGGTCGCCATGTCCGGCTTCCACATCCTCCGCCATCATCTTCAGGCCGCGCACGAGATTGTCGCCGTTTTCCTGCAGGGTGGTGCGCAGCAACTCCGGGTTGGTCGCGACAAAGTTGGAAGGCGAGAGCGCGCCGGACATCTGCTTCACATAGAAGCCCGCCTTGGAGCGGGTGTGGTCGTCCATGCCGTCGGCTTTCTCCACAAGGCCGTCGGCCCAGCGCGTCGTCACGAGATAGGCCTGCTTCAGGAAGTCGAAATAGGGATTGTGCGACCATTCCCCGTCCTTGAAGCGGTTGTCCTTAGCATCGGGTGTTGCAATGGGCGCGGGATGCTCGCCATTCATTTTCTGGAATGTATTGGCCCACAGCGCGAACATGTCGGTCGCAATGCTCTTCTGCGCCTCCATGGCGCGCCCGGGATCGGACATCCAGTGCTCGGCCAGCTTTCCCAGCGTCTTGACCATGTCATTGGCTTCGCTGGACGGCGCCAGTTCCTTTTCACCGGCTTCGCGCGGGCGCACATAGGCGGCGGCCACCTTGCCCGCTTCCTCGATCAGGCGTGCGGCATTCATGGCAAGCTTTTCGACATCAAATCCTGCGGGCTTCTCGTCCTGGGTCCTGGATGCGTCCGGCGCGGCAAGCTTCGGCGCCGCAAGTTTTTGTGCTTGCGCTTGACCTTTGTCGCGCTCTGCCGTCACTGCGGATGGCATGACGGGCTTGCTCCCATCCTTCTTGCCCACTGGCCTTCTCTCCCGTTCGGTCTATCGTTCTCACGATTGCCGTATTAAAGGTTCTCTTACCTTGTTGAGCGACCACTCTATGACACGCCGATCCCTCTTTAGACCGATGCACACACAAGCAGCAAATCAATCTCGTGACAGCAAACGCTTCCAGAAGCGGTTTGCCCGTCAAATCCCTCGCATGGCCGCAGTTTGCAGCCTGCTGGCGCTTGCGGCCTGCAACTCGGCGACAGAGCCGAATCATCCCTTGCGCGGCGCGGCTTCCACCGTGGGCTGGGCGACCACCGCTGGCGCACCCAAGGATTTCGTGATTGCCCGGCGCGGCACGGACGAACTCAAGTATGTTCCGATCGGCCGCGGCGGCATCGAGCGTCCCGTTGCAGTGCGCAATGCTGCCGGCGTGCAGAGCCTCGAGAGTGAACTGGATCGCCAGCGCGACCAGAGCGAGACTTTTGCCCGACGCCAGTTGCCGACGGGGGCCTATGGCCAGCCGCTGCCGTCCGTGGCGGCACCGCCGCGCGCCCAAAGAGCGGGCCTGCCGGAAAAGCCTACCGCCGGTCAGCCCGAGAGCTATCCCGTGAGCCCAAACCGCCTTCGCCAGATCCGCGAGAATTCGCGGCAGGCAACCGAGTGATTGATCAGAGGATCAGCCATGCACCAGTTCCATCGTATCCGCCGCTTGCCGCCCTATGTGTTCGAGCAGGTCAACAAGATCAAGGCCAAGGCGCGCGCAGCAGGCGCTGACATCATTGATCTGGGCATGGGCAACCCGGATATGCCGGCACCCAGGCACGTCCTTGACAAGATGATCGAGACTGTCGGCAAACCCCGCACCGATCGCTATTCCGCCTCCAAGGGTATTCCTGGCCTTCGCCGTGCGCAGGCCAACTACTATGCCCGCCGCTTCGGCGTGAAGCTGAATCCGGACACGCAGGTCGTGGCCACTCTGGGTTCCAAGGAAGGTTTCGCCAATATGGCGCAGGCCATT
>CAXTUM010000075.1:0-8834 GCA_964247205.1 uncultured Beijerinckiaceae bacterium | reverse complement strand
CCTGACCTCTGGAGGTGAAGACAGCATCCGCGGTCTGCAGCTTGCGGCAAAGCAGGCTGGTAACAAGCTTGGCGGAAAAGAGATCGAAATCATCATCGCTTCGACCGACGCAAGCCCGGATTCGGCCCTGCGCGCTGCGCGCAAATTCGTCGAGCAGGACAAGGTGCAGCTGATCATTGGTCCGGTTTCCGGATCGGAAGGCATTGCACTGCGTGATTATTCGAAGACCGTTCCCAACGTCACGATCATCAACGGGTCCTCGGGCGCTCTTGAGACGACCTACGTGACGCCATCACCGAACTTCTTCCGCTTCAACACGGAAGGCTCGCAATGGATGTCGGGCCTGGGCGAGTATGTGTTCAAGGAGAAGGGGTTCAAAAAGATTGCAATCGTGGCGGAAGATTATTCCTTTCCCTACACGCAGGTTTTCGGCTTCGCGCTTGGTTACTGCTCTGCAGGCGGGCAGATCGTGCAGAAGCAGTGGATCCCCACGGGCACCAAGGATTACGGCTCCATCATCGCGCAATTGCCCGATGATGCCGATGCGGTTTACCTCGGGCTTGGCGGTGGTGATGCCGTGAGCTTCCTGAACCAGTACAGCCAGACTGGCGGCAAGGCGAAGTTCATCGGCGGCTCCATCATGGTGGATCAGACGGTGCTATCTTCACGCGGTGCGGCCAAGCGCCTGCTTGTTGGCACGCCCTCGGCGGGTCCGCAGGCCGATGGCTGGGACAATGCAAAGTGGAAGGACTGGATCAAGGCGTATCAGGACGGGTTCCCTGCCGACAAACGGTTCGCAACTCCATCCTTATTCGCGACAAACTACTACAATGCCTTCAACGCACTTGCAGCAGCCATGACGACTGTGAACGGTGATCTGTCTGATGGTGGCGTGAAGTTGCGCGAGGCGCTGGCCAAGGTTGAGCTTGATGCCCCCAACGGGAAAATCAAGCTGGACGGAAACCGCCAGGCCATTGCGGCGAACTTCATCACGGAAGTGGCGGAACTGCCGAATGGCGACCTGACCAACAAATTCATCAAGACCTTGCCGGATATTCCCCAGACCCTTGGCATGACGGCTGATGCCTTCAAGGCAGTCGGGCTGCCGAGCCGCACAAATCCGGAGTGCAAGAAATAGACAGCAGCTCAATTCATCTGACATTGGCGGGAATGGCGCCAGGCCATTCCCGCCAATGTTTTCTCGTGATCGGTCCATGAAACTCCCGATAAACTCTTTCCATCTGGATTGAGTGCGCTAAGTTCAGAAAAACGTTTTGTAGCGGATCTGTTGCCTGGGGAGGAGACATGAGTCGCGCCCTCTCTGTCCGTCATGGTGTCTTTGGCCGCGCATCGCTCTATGAGCTGGATCGGCCGCTGGTTAGGCACGCGCATCGCGAAGCGCATCTTCTGTTTTTTCTGGGTGGCTGCCCCGGGGAAATCTCAGTTGGCGATCAACCGTTCCATGCGGACAGAACAACAGCTGTGGCGATCAATCCATGGGAGGAGCACGGATTCATGCCGTCCGTGCAACAGGGTTCTGGCCTCTTCCTGATTTTCTATTTTAATCCTGAATGGCTGAAAACCCTTCGTTCGGCTTCGCCATTCCGCCCTCCATTCTTTCCCTCGACAGAGGTCGTCCTTAGCCCTGCTCTTTGCGAACTTCGAGATGAGATTTGTCAGATTCTCGTCGAAAGCGGTTCGAGCCGCAACTCACTTGAGTCGCATCTCTCGCGCCTGATGCAGCGGCTTGACACCGAACGCCTTGCTCTTGGCCCCCACTTCGGGCGCACTCGTCACAGCAATTGGAATGGTGTTGATTTCCGCCTCAAGAAGTCGATCGTGGCGTTATCAGCGAGGCATTCCGCTTCTGCCAACCTGACCGATGTCGCACGTTCAAGCGGCTTGTCGCGGGCTCATTTCTTCAAACTTTTCCGGGAACAGCTGGGCCTGACACCTGTGGTTTATGCGAATGCCTTGCGCATTGAAACGGCCATTGCCCAGATTGCCCGCAAGCAAGAATCCATAACCACAATCAGCGCAGATCTCGGCTTCTCCTGCCAGAGCGCCTTCACACGTTTCTTCACCGCTCACGTCGGCATGCCTCCAACCGATTATCGGCGCGCCGTCCAGGTCATGGAAGTTGCGGCACATGCATAGAATGAGACTGTCGGTCATGGTCTTTGCCGGCGTCATGCCGTTTCATGCCTGGCTAGGAAGTGACAGGGCCATCACTGGTCGTGGCTGCGATGGATCCCCCTGCAATGAGGACACTCTGACTGTGCGTAGTTCCGGTCGTCATTTTTGCTCTGCCGGCAGGACAACCGATTCATGACAGGCTTCATGTCCCGCCGCCCTGTCTGGTCGCTTGTGATCCTGATTGTTTTTGCCTGCTTTCTCTGGCTCGTTTTCGCCGTCTGGCCTCCCGAGTTTGAGGCGATCTTCGGCCGCAAGCGCCTGTTCCTCAGTGCGTTGCTGAACGGTATCACGCTTGGCGCGCTCTATTTCCTGGTGGCGAGCGGCTTCACGCTGATCTTCGGCCTGATGCGCAACGTGAACCTGGCACATGGCTCCCTCTATCTGTTGGGCGGATACATCGGTTACAGCGTCTCGACCTTCACGGGTTCGTGGATCATCGGATTGCTGCTGGCGTTCGTCGCTGCGGCCATTGTCGGCATCATCATGCAGGTCCTGATTTTCCGCTGGATGGAAGGTCAGGATCTTCGCCAGACACTCGTGACGATTGGCTTGGGGATCATCTTTGCCGACCTGATGCTCTGGGGTTACGGCGGCGACACGTTTCAGGTGGAGACGCCAACCTGGCTGGCTGGACCGGTTCAGACATTTTTTGTGTCTGCAACCAGAAGCAACGGCGAGCCGGTCTGGCTGACCTATCCGTTCGTGCGCCTTGCCATTCTCGCGGGTGCGATCATCGTTGGCATCCTGATGTGGCTGGCGCTCAACAAGACGCGCATCGGCATGCTGGTGCGCGCCGGGGTCGATGACCGCGACATGCTGTCGGCGACAGGCGTGCGGGTTCAGCTGATTTTCATCCTGATCTTCGCCTTTGGCGCCGGTCTGGCAGGCATGGCTGGCGTTATCGGCGGCACGTTCCAGTCCCTCCAGCCGGGCGAAGATACGAAAATCCTTCTGGCATCCCTTGTTGTGGTTATCGTGGGCGGCATGGGGTCGATTCCTGGCGCGGCACTGGGTGCGCTGATCGTCGGTCTCGCGGAGCAGTTCGGCTCCGTCTACATGCCCACTTATGCCGTGATGCTCACCTTCGTGATCATGGTTGTTGTGCTCGCGATCCGGCCGCAAGGCCTGGCACGGGGGCGCTGAATCATGGCGGTCACCGATATGGACAGGATGGCTGGCCAGACCAACGGCGCTCAGACGAAGGCTGACAATGGACTGTTTGGCCCGATGCATCCGGCGCAATGGGCCGTCATTCTGCTGCTCCTGTTCATGCCTGCCATCGCCAGCAATTTTTTCCTGATCCAGATCTTCGCTTATGCCTTCATCCTGGGCATGATTTCGCTCAGCCTGATGTTCCTCGCGGGCTATGGCGGGATCGTCAGCCTGGTCCAGATGACCGTCGCGGGCCTTGCGGCCTATCTCGTCGCCATCCTCGGCGACAGCGCGATGCAGCAGATCAGCCTGCACTGGCCCTGGTGGGCAGCGGTGCCCATTGCAATCCTCGTGGCAACGCTTTTCGGCACGGTCAGCGGCGCCCTCTCGGTTCGCACCGAGGGCATCTACACCATCATGATCACCCTCGCGATTGCCTCTGCCTTTTTCTATTTCACGCTGCAGAACTACACGATCTTCAATGGGTTCAGCGGCTTCAATGGCGTGAAGGCGCCGGTTTTTCTCGGCATCGACTGGCGATCCAACACGCCTTTCTATTATCTTGTCGTGGTGCTGGCGGCGATGGCCTATGCCGCCGTGGTCTATGTGTCGCGTGCGCCTTTCGGACTGGCGCTGCAGGGCACGCGGGATAATGCGCGCAGAATGGCGGCGCTCGGTTTCAACGTCACGGCGCATCGCGTTGCGGCCTATACCTTTGGCTCATTCATTGCAGCTGTCGCTGGCGTGCTGCTCGTCTGGTACCAGGCGCAGATTTCTCCTGGAACCTCAGGAGTGGGACCGGTGATCGACATCCTCATCATCGCAGTCGTCGGAGGCATCAACCGGCCGATCGGGCCGTTCATCGGAGCGCTGGTTTATGTCCTGCTGCGCACCTTCTCCCTGGATTTCCTGGAAGCTCTCGGACTCGACGGCAAGCGCTTCCAGCTTCTCATCGGCCTTGTGTTCCTGCTGATCGTGCTGTTCTCGCCCGATGGCCTTGTAGGCATCTACGAGAAGCTGAAAGCCCGCTACCAGCGCAACCGCGACATGCAAACGCGCGGCTTCCGGTCAGGGGAGGGCGCATGAGTCTTGCAATCTCCAGCCTCGCGATCTCCGCCGACCGCCTTGCAACCGCTGGTTCCGCCAATGCCCTTGAGCTGCGCGGCGTCTCACGCCTCTTTGGAGCACTGGCGGCATTGTCGGACATCACGCTCAGCGTGAAGCCCGGCGAGCGGCGCGGCGTACTGGGCTCCAACGGGGCGGGAAAGACCACACTGTTCAACTGCATCACCGGAGATTTTCCGCCCTCATCCGGGATCATCCGCTTTTTCGGCGAGGACGTTACGGATTTCTCGCCGCATGAACGCATTCGGCGGGGTCTACGCCGCACCTATCAGATCTCGTCACTGTTCGCTGGCCTCTCTGTCCTCGACAATGTGTATCTCGCTTGCCGCGGAGTCTCGCGGAACCGTTTCTCCCTGGTCAGGCCACGCAGGAGCGATGCGCTGATGGCCTCGGCGGAGAGTCTCGTCGAGGCGGTGCATCTGAGCGACGTGAAGGACAAGCTCGTCGGCGAACTCGCCTATGGCCAGCAGCGTCAGCTTGAAATTGCGCTCGCCCTCTCGGGTGCGCCACGGTTCATCCTGTTTGACGAACCGGCAGCAGGTCTGTCCCCGACCGAACGGCGGGATCTCGTGACAATCCTCACCTCCCTGCCATCGCATATCGGCTTCATCATCATCGAACACGACATGGATGTTGCGCTGCGTGTCGTCCAGAGTGTGACGATGATGCACAACGGGCGCATCTTCAAGGAGGGCAATCCGGCGGAGATAGAGTCCGATCCCGAGGTTCAGGAACTTTATCTGGGAGGAGCGCAGCACCATGGCTGAACGCTTCCCCCGATCGTCCATGATGACGCCGCCGTCCATCGGCACGCCTGTCTTGCAGGTCTCCGGCCTGAATGTCTTCTATGGCCGCTCGCATGCCTTGCAGGGTGTCGATCTCACATTGGCCTCGGGCGTGCTCTCGGTCGTGGGCCGCAATGGCATGGGCAAGACCACGCTTTGCAAGACCATCATGGGTCTGGTCGCGGCAACTGGCGGCTCCGTGCGGTTCCTTGGCAAGGACATCCTCGGCCGCTCGCCCGCCGAGATCGCGAGGCTTGGCATTGGGTATGTTCCGCAGGGACGGCGGCTGTGGAAGTCGCTGACCGTTGACGAGCACCTGCGCCTGATGCAGCGCCCGAAGCGCGAGGCATGGACCATTGAGCGCATCTACGACACGTTCCCGCGCCTTGGCGAACGCAAGAACAACGGCGGCGGTCAGCTCTCGGGCGGCGAACAGCAGATGCTCGCGATCTCCCGGGCGCTGCTCATGAACCCGCGCCTGCTGATCATGGACGAGCCGACAGAGGGCCTTGCTCCAGTCATCGTGGCTCAGGTCGAGACCATGCTGGTCAAACTGGCCGAGCAAGGTGACGTGTCGATCCTTGTCATCGAGCAGAACATCGGCGTCGCAACAGAAATCGCGGATACCGTGGCGATCATGGTCAATGGGCGCGTCAATCGCGTCATCGACTCAGCATCACTTGCTGGTGATCGCGATTTACAGCAGCGCCTTCTCGGCGTCGGCCGTCACAGCCATGATGAAACCGATGGCGTCATCGAGGCAAACGCCCCGGGCCAACAGCAAGGGACATCGACCGGACCGGTGTCCAGGAGCGACGCCCCGATCCGTATCTATATCTCCAATCCAGCCCTCCCGACCCGCTGGTCGCAACCTGTTCCCGCAGCACGCATCGAGGCTGCCTCAAGAACGATGACACGCCCTGTCCTCGCGACGCTTGACGGTCGCAGGATCGTCGAACCGACAGTGACAGCTCGTGCGATTGGTGGTGACCCCTTCGTTGTGGTTGTCGGAACGCTCGACACTAAGGGCGATGAATTGCGCTTCATCAACACGATCCTCAAGGAAGCTGGCGTCCGCACGAAGCTCGTTGATCTCTCGACCAGCGGTCGCAGCGCAGGCGCGGATGTGACACCGCAGGAAGTGGCCCTGCAGCATCCGCGCGGTGCTGCTGCGCTGGCCTCAGGTGATCGTGGCGTGGCTGTGGCAGCCATGGCTGATGCCTTCCGGCTCTGGACCCTGCGACAACCCAACATTCTCGGGATGATCTCGGCAGCGGGTTCCGGCGGCACCGCCATGGTGACACCCGCCATGCAGGCCCTGCCGGTTGGCGTGCCCAAGCTGATGATCTCAACCATGGCTTCGGGCAACGTGCGCCAGTACGTCGGTGCCACGGATATCACCATGATGCATTCCGTCACCGACGTGCAGGGGCTGAACCGCATCTCCCGCGAGGTGCTTTCCAATGGGGCGCAGGCCATGGCAGCCATGGCAAAGGGGCGAATTGAGCGGACAAGGAAAGCACCTGCGTCTCGCAGTGGCCAGACGGAAAGGCCCATCCTTGGCATGACGATGTTCGGCGTCACGACAATTGCCGTGCAGCAGATGCAGAAACTGCTGGAAGCCGATTGGGAGTGCCTTGTCTTCCATGCCACCGGTATTGGCGGTCAGTCGATGGAGAAGCTGATCGATTCCGGCCTGATCACTGGCGTTATCGATATCACCACCACAGAAATCTGCGACATGATGATGGGCGGCGTCCTGCCCGCAACGGATGATCGCTTCGGCGCGATTATCCGCACGAAGATTCCTTATGTCGGCTCCGTCGGGGCTCTGGACATGGTCAACTTCGCAGCGCCGGAGACAGTTCCGGCCCATTACAAGGGCCGCCTGTTCTATCCGCACAACCCGCAAATCACCTTGATGCGCACCACACCCGAAGAGAACCATAAAATGGGCCTCTGGATCGGCGAGCGGCTGAACCTGATGGAAGGTCCGGTACGGTTTTTCCTGCCCGAGGGGGGCGTCTCGGCGCTTGATGCGCCGGGCCAGGCCTTCGATGACGGCAGCGCGCGCGATGCCCTTTTCACTGCCATCGAAAAAACAATGCGCGTGACGGCCAACCGGCAACTCATCAGATTGCCGCATAATATCAATGACCCCGCCTTTGCTGCAGCCGTTGTGCAAGCCTTCAGGGTCTTGCATGCCGGAAACAGCAGGCGCACGGGAACAAGGAAGTGAGAATGCCCGGCATGACCAGAACAGCCCTGCTCAAGAAGTTTCACGCCATGGTGAAGCGCGGAGAACCCATCATCGGCGGCGGGGCCGGAACCGGCATTTCCGCAAAATGCGAGGAAGCAGGCGGGATCGACCTGATCATCATTTATAATTCAGGCCGCTTCCGCATGGCAGGGCGGGGATCGCTCTCGGGATTGATGCCTTACGGCGATGCCAACGCCATCGTTATGGACATGGCGTCCGAAGTGTTGCCGGTTGTGAAGAAAACACCGGTTATCGCTGGCGTTTGCGGCACCGATCCATACCGGAACATGGGTGCCTTCCTCGACGAGGTGAAGCGCATCGGTTTCGCGGGCGTGCAGAATTTTCCGACGGTCGGCCTGATCGATGGCACGTTCCGCGCCAATCTCGAAGAGACCGGCATGGGCTTTGGCCTGGAGGTCGAGATGATTGCGCTGGCCAACAAAAAGGGCATGCTGACAACGCCCTATGTCTTCTCGGAGAGCGACGCAAAAGCCATGGCAAAGGCAGGCGCTGATATCATCGTCTGCCACCTTGGCCTCACGACAGGCGGCTCCATCGGTTCGCAGACGGGGTTGAAGCTGAAGGATTGTCCAGCTCTCGTCGATAAATGGGCCGCAGCCGCGCTGAAGATCAAGAAGGATGCGATCATCCTTGTTCACGGCGGCCCTGTGGCCGAGCCGGCGGATGCGGATTTCATCATGAAGAACACTAAAAATTGCCACGGCTTCTACGGTGCTTCCTCCATGGAGCGGCTGCCGGTCGAAGTGGCGATCAGGGATCAGACACGGGCATTCAAGGCCATCAGTCGGCGTTGATAACGGGGAGACACCGCGGACCACGCGCCGCTGGTGAAGAAGGAGTGAACAATGTCAGGACAGCTCATCGGGTCCCTGATCCTCTGGCTGATCGTTACGATCATCGTGATCGCGATTGTCGTCTATCTGGTGAACTGGCTGTACCGCCGGTCATCCAAGGAGGTCTCGTTCGTTCGAACCGGACTCTTCGGTGAAAAGGTCGTCATCAATGGCGGTGCCTTCGTGCTGCCGATCATCCATGATGTCACGCCGGTCAACATGAACGTGCTGCAGATGGCGGTAACCCGTTCCAATGATAACGCCCTGATCACACGGGACCGGATGCGCATCGATATCGATGCAGAGTTCTATGTCCGTGTTCGCGCCGAGCGTGAATCCGTGTCCGTCGCAGCTGCAACACTTGGTCGGAGGACCATGCAGCCTGAGCAGCTTCATGCGCTGCTCTCCGGCAAATTCATCTCCGCTTTGCGTTCCGTCGCCTCCGAAATGGCCATGGAAGAG
>CAXTUM010000074.1:0-8885 GCA_964247205.1 uncultured Beijerinckiaceae bacterium | reverse complement strand
CGGGCATCGGCCGAGGGCGTAAACAGACCGCAGGCCAGTGCCACCGCAATGGCTCCGATCCTGCTGAACGCGCACATATTCCCCAACATGACGCAACCCTTGTTGTTGCGTCGATGTATCGCGTGTATCGGGTTAATGCGGCTTTACCTTTGGCGGTTAACCCTGTGTGATGATGAATGAAGGGTTACCGGATGGTGACGTCGTAGTTGATGGTCACGCAGCCTTTGCCGGTCTGGCTGGTTCCGCAGGCGCGTATGCCGAAGCTGTCCTTGCCGCGATAGTCGTTCAAGACACGGAGCGTGTAGCCAAACCCGTTGCTTGTCGGCGCAATCGCCAGATGCCTGGCTCTCTGCACCACAGTGATGGATTCATACTGCACACTCAGACCGCCGGTGAATGATCGGGTACAACCGCCATCGGTAACCGTGAGCGGCGAGGAGAGGGTCTGATTGGCCTCGAACTGAAACCGCAAGCCCTGTGAGACGCAGCCTGCCTGCACTGAACTCACGAAGCTGGCGCACGCGACAAACGCAAGCCCGATGCACCATCTGCCCTTGGATTTCACACCCTGCCCCTATTGCACCGTCACGTCGAAGTTCACTGTCACGCAGCCCTTGCCCAGCCGGGTCATGCCGCAGGCGCGCATGGCGTAGCTGTCCTTGCCGCGATAGCCGCCGCGAACCTTGACCGAATAGCCAAAGCCATTGCTGGTGGGTTCGATCACAAGGTTCTGCGCGCGTTTCAGCACCGTGATCGATTCGTAACGTGTCTCCAGCAGTCCTCCGGCACGCCCCAGCGCGCCCGCGCCGAAACCGGTCTCGCAGCCCGATTGATCAACAGTCTGGTAAGTATTGATTGTCTGATTCTCATATAGGTTGAAATTGTAGGCTTGCGTGGTGCAGGCCGCCTCCGCAAGCCCCGTTGTACAAATCAGGAGCGCGCCCGCGAACAAGGCCTCCGCACAAAACGGCTTCTTACCCACAGAACCGCACTCCATTGATCACCCGGCAGCCAGCAGTCGGCTCAGCAGCAGGTGCGGCCCGCTGCCTCGGCGGGGCAGCGGGCCGTTCGGGTTCCGGCTCCGGTCGCGGGCGAGCCTGGCGCTTGCGCGGCGCAGGTCGCACCTCCTCTTCGTCATCATCGTCATCCGCGACCGCCGGCTGCTTGCGTGGCGGCGGCTTTGCAGCCTGAGTAGGCGGTGCTGGGAGTGCTGGTCTAACGCGCTCCACCGGCTTCGGCTCGGCTTCGGGGCGTGCGGCGACAGTCGGCGCTGGAGTCGGGATTGGTCGGGCGGGAGGCGTAGCAACAACAGGCGGCGCCACGACCGGGCGTGGCGCGGCAACGACAGGTGCGACCAGAGGGGCAATGGCGGCAGGCACAGCCGCCGCCAGCGTCCAGCGGAACCTGTCGAGTGCCTCCAGTGTCGGGCGCTGCGAGCGCTGGTGCCGGTTGCGGGCTTCCGCCGGAAGGCGCTCCTCCAGGTAGCGCGTCAGCTCATCCCCATCCACGACCTTGTCGCCATTGCCGAATTCCGTGCCATCAGCCTCGCCGTTGACGGCCTTGAGAAACAGCGATGTGAACAGGCCCAGCTTGGCCTTTTCGTCCCAGTAGGCCACCTGATCACCCGTTGCGGCCACAAGCCGCACCAGTCCAGCCTGAGGCTGGCCAATCCGGGCAGAGAAGGAGCCACGCGAGAAGCGGAAGATGCTGGCGTCGCCCTCCGCCACTTTGGGATTGGGCGTGCGGCCGCTGAAACAGGCATCAAGCATCAGCACGACATTGCGGCCTTCCGGCAGGTTGCCGCGCACGACGTCCAGCTTTTTCTGCAATCGCTCGATGGGATAGGCCGCTGCTGCAATGCGGTCCTGCCGCACATCAACCGGCAGCAGGAAAGCGCGCCGGTCGTCGTCGCGGATGGCATCGGGATCGGGCACTCCGTGGCCGGAATAGAAGACGAAGACATCGCCCCGGTTCTCGGTGCGGCGGTCCATGAGACGATCCATCAACTCGCCATCGGGCCGGTCCGGCTCGCCGAACAGCGTTTCCATACGCTCGCGGCCCAGATCGAGCCGCAGGAGGACATTGTCGCGGCGGAACCCGAGCTTTTTGACGAGATAATCCTGGATCGCACGGGCATCATTATGCGCATAGGGCACTGGCGTCGTGTGCTCGTATTTCGCGTTGCCGATGATGACGGCGATGCTGTTGCGATGATCGACAGAAGGGGATGGAACCTGCGCGAAAGCCGGGAACATCAGGACCACCAGGCTCAGGACGAAACAGACGATCCAGAGCACCGTAGCATCACGCTCCGGCAACCCGTCATTTGCAACATTGTCTCCCGGCATGACGCCCCACAACACTTTTCACCTCTGCATCTTGCTGCAGCTTGAGCCCTTTTCGCACCCTATGAGTGCATTGTTGCGGGTACAAGCGGATACAGGCCCCTCATCCGACCCTTCGGGCCACCTTCTCCCGCGCGCGGGAGAAGGAAATCAGCGCGGAAGCGGCGTGCCGCAGGCGCTCATTCCCGCCGATGGGCCGCGCCGCACCTGATAGCGCTGGAACGCCGGCGTCACTCCAGGTGCGGCCAGCGCCTCGCCCACGAGCTCTATCGCCGCCTCGGTGGAGAGGTCTTTCGGTTCATCCGATCCCTCCGGCCATGCCTCGCGCCAGCGCTTGCGTAACCCCGGCGGCAGATCAGCCGCCAATCCGAAGCAGGCCAGCGCATCGGCCTGCTCGCGATCAAAGCACAAGGGACCAGCCGGTCCGCCTGACGCTGCAAAATCACGCGGCCATGTCAGCATGCCGCGCTGCGGCAGGCCGGGAGCGCCATTGCGCAGGGGAGTGAGCACTTGCGCCATCCCGGAGGCTGCGATGTTGAGACACATCACGTGCTTCGCTTCAGCCCCCGCATTCTGGAGCGTGATGGAGACGAGGTCGCCCACTCTCGGATCAGGGCGCGTCAAGCTGACAGACAGGCCGGTTTCGCGTCCGCGCATGGCGAAATCCACGGTATCGGCCAGTGAGCGGCGCAGGCCCTTGCAGACGAGCCCGCTGATCGTCGTTCTGGGCAGGCTGGCGATCACCAGTTGATCGCGGCTGAGCACCTGCACCTCGGTCCAGACATTGCCTTGGGCGTCCGCGCCGTAGCGTCCGGCAATGCGGGCGGTTGCGTCACTTGCCTCCAGCTGCGCCAGAGGCAGGCGCACGTCGATGCGGCGTTCCACAATGGCGTTGTTGGCATCGGACTGCTCGATCCGCAGGGCTTCGATGAGGCGATCCCGCAGCTCATCGTCGCAATCACCCAGGCCGTTTTCGAAACTGCGGAACGGCGTCAGATCCAGCTTCGACGGCACGGGCCGCAGATCGAACAGCTGCTTTGCGACCTGCCCCATGGCCTGCGCCACGGGCTGGCGCTCCTGCGCATGGGCCACTGATGCGGCAAATGCCAGACCAGCCGCTGCGATCCTGATGAGTGATATTGACTTCATGTCAGTACGCCGAACCCTTGCCAGCACACCGGGTGAATCCGGCATGCCTTCGTGCTTGGACCTGTCAGAGCCTATTCCGAGGACGGCGGTTCTTCAATCGGCTCGGGCGTACGCGGAAGGCCTGCAGGCTGCACAGGCGCCTGCGGTTCCGGCTGCAGGGCGATTGCGGGTGCGGAAACCTGCGGTGCAGCTTGTGGAGCCCTTGCGAAACGCGACGTCGGCTGGCGCATCGCGATATCATACTGACCCGTGACCCAGGCCTGAAACTCCTGCTCGGAGCCATAGAAGGCATTGCGGTCCACATCCCCCTTGATGCCGGGAACGCGGCCAGTGGTCGTGAACTGCCAGAATTCCCAGCGGCGGTTGGCATAGCGCTCTTCGGGCTTGGCTGCGGTTGAGCGGATCCAGAACGGATAGCCTTCGAACTCGGATGTGCCTTCGATCACGTCCTTGTAGAACGGAATGTCGGTATAGATGATGGGCCGGCGGCCCGTGTGCTGCTCCAGTTCGCGCAGCATCAGCTGCATCTTTTCGATAGCCAGTTCCCGCGACACCTTGCGCGGGCATGTCCGGGAGTGCCCGTTCCATTCGACATCAAGGATGGGCGGAAGGGCGAGTGCGTCATTGGTCTGCGGGATATGCTGCACGAACCATTGCGCCTGTTCATGAGCGGGCCGGCACCAGTAGACGAAGTGGTAGGCTCCCGCAGGAATGCCCGCGGCCCGCGCGCCGTTCCAGTTCTGCAGGAATCGCGGATCGATGTGGTCGCCGCCCTCGGTGGATTTGATGAAGACGAAACGCGTGCCGGCAGCCCTGACCGTGCGCCAGTCAATGTCGCCCTGCCAGCGTGAGATATCGATGCCATGAACGGGGTAACGCATCGCGCTGGAGACGCCATGATGCGGCTTCCGGTCTGTCTTCGCCCCATAGCGGCCGGAATAATCTTCGGCGATACAGGCGGCCATCAGCAGAGCTGCGCCAGCAACCAGCGCTCTGCGCAATCCCGCTCCCAGCCCGAATCCTGACACGTTCGCCTTCGCCATCATTTCCATTCTATCACGCAGGCGAGGTTAACACAGGGTTTACCGTTCGCTTCTGGAGCCTTCCCCTGACGAAATCCGCTCTGCCCCGGGAAAGCGCCGCAGCAATTGCGCGGCCTTTGCGGCGGAAAGACGGACGGTGAGCGTGACATCACCCTCGTCATCGGAATTGCGCTCCCGCACCTCACCCAGTCCGTAGACCGCGCTGAGGCCCTCACCGTCGGCAGCTGCAACCTTGAGCCGCCAGATCTGCCGATCCATGGTCATGCGCTGCTCGATGGCTGTCAGCAGGCCATCAAGGCCAATCCCGGTGACGGCGGAAACGAGGACCGGCCGTGTCTCTCCTGGGCGGCCGGATACCGTGTTGGCCAGTTGTTCATAGCGCTCTGGCGACAGCAGATCGGCCTTGTTCCAGACCTCGATCAGCCGCCGGTGATCATCGGGATTGATGCCGAGTTCTTTCAGAATTCCCAGCACGTCCTCGCCCTGCGCTTCCGCATCCTCATGCGCCATGTCCCTGACATGCAGGATGATATCGGCCACCAGCACATCCTCGAGGGTGGCGCGGAAGGCGGCGATCAGCGTGGTCGGCAATTCCGAGATGAAGCCGACGGTATCGGACAGGATCACGTCGAGACCCGGCTTGAGCTTCACGACGCGCGCCGTGGGGTCCAGCGTGGCGAAAAGCATGTCCTTGGCCAGCACCTCGGCGCGCGTCAGCCGGTTGAACAGCGTCGACTTGCCTGCGTTGGTGTATCCGACCAGTGCCACGGTTGGATATGGCACGCGCTCGCGCCCGGCCCTGTGCAGCCCGCGCGTGCGCTTGACCTGAACCAGTTCGCGCTCCAGCCGCGTCATGCGGTCCTGGATCAGCCGTCGGTCGATTTCGATCTGGGTTTCGCCGGGGCCGCCCATGAAGCCGACGCCGCCGCGCTGGCGTTCAAGGTGGGTCCAGGAGCGCACGAGACGGCTCTTCTGGTAGCCCAGATGGGCAAGCTCGACCTGCAGGGTTCCCTCGCGTGTGCGGGCGCGGCGGCCGAAGATTTCAAGGATCAGGCCTGTGCGGTCGATCACCTTGGCGCCAAAGGCCTTTTCCAGATTGCGCTGCTGGACCGGCGTCAAGGCGGCGTCGATCACGACGAGGCCGATATCCTCGTCCGCCGCTATCGCGGCGATCTCCTCGACCTTGCCCTTGCCGAGATAGGTGGCGGGGCGCGGTGCATCCGTCGCCACGACAAACGACTTCACAATCGCGAGATCGATCGCTCCGGCAAGCCCCACGGCCTCGTCGAGGCGCGCGGTGACGGCGCGGGAAGGGACGGGATCACCGATGCCCTTGCGAAACCGCATCCGGTACGGCCCGATAACAAGCGTGCGGGTGCTGGCGGCAATGGCCTTCTCGGTATCGGCCTTGGCGCGCAGGTCAGCGATCCGGCCTTCCTGCGGATCGCCGCTCATGCACACCCCGTCGCGGGGACGAAGACAATCGTTGAAATGTCAGGCTTCTTCGTTGGGCTCGAACAACTGCACGGGCGCTCCGGGCATGATGGTCGAGATCGCATGCTTGTAGACAAGCTGGCTGTGTCCGTCACGGCGCAAGAGAACGCAGAAATTATCAAACCACGTTACCACACCCTGCAATTTAACTCCGTTCACGAGAAAAATTGTCAGGGGAATTTTCTGCTTCCGGACATAATTCAGAAATGTGTCCTGAAGATTTTGATTTTTATCTGTTGCCATTCCCAACCTCGTCGCCGCATTTCAACGGTTCATATGTGAACTGAATTGTGCAAATGTAACCAAAATACTGTTGCTCAAACTAAACACAAGATTGCATGCACGCAACGCATTTTGTTAGCAGTTGCAGCAAATTGCACGCAAGGGCTGATACGCCTTGCCAGCCTATTCACCACCAACACCAAGTGTTTTCAACTTGCGGTGGAGTGCTGACCGCTCCATCCCGATGAATTCAGCCGTTCTCGAAATGTTGCCGCCGAAACGGTTGATCTGCGCGATCAGATACTCCCGCTCGAATACCTCCCGGGCATCGCGCAAAGGCAGAGCCAACAGCTTCTCACCGCCCGTGCCGCCCGGCGTGGGAGGCGCCATGGAGCCCAGCTCCTGCGGCAGCATGTCCGCCGTGACATCGCTGTCGCTCTCGCCCGATGTCAGGATCATCAGCCGTTCGACATTGTTTCTAAGCTGGCGGATGTTGCCCGGCCAGTCATGGGATTGCAGCACGGCCATGGCGTCATCCGCAATCCTGCGCTTGGGAATACCGGATGAGACGGATATCTGCTCCATGAAAAAGGCGATCAGCTCAGGGATATCATCCCTGCGCTCGGCCAGTTCGGGAACCCGGACCGGAACGACGTTCAGCCGGTGGAAAAGATCCTCCCGGAAGCGGCCGGCGGCAATATCGGCCAGCAGATCCCGGCTCGTGGATGAAATGATCCGGACATCGACCGAGACTCTGCCGCCGCCGCCGACGCGCTGGAAGTTCTGATCGACGAGAACCCGCAGGATCTTGCTCTGGGTCTCGCGCGGCATATCACCCACCTCGTCAAGGTATAGCGTGCCTCCATGCGCTTCTTCGAGAGCGCCGATACGAAGGTGACGCCCTTCGGATGCCTCGACACCGAAGAGATATTCCTCCATCGTCTCGGGCGCGATGGTCGCGGCGCTGAGCACCACGAAAGGTCCGCCGGAGCGCGCTGAAAGCCCATGGATTGTCCGGGCCACCAGCTCCTTTCCCGTGCCGGCCGAGCCCGTGACAAAAACGCGGGCGTTGGTAGGGGCTACACGCTCAAGTTGCTGTCTGAGCTGGCTGACAACGGTCGATTTGCCGACCATGCGCTGGGTATCACCGGTCTTGACCTTCAGCTCGCGGACCTCCCGCTTGAGCTGCGAGGTTTCAAGCGCACGGTTGGCGACGAGAATCAGCCGGTCGGCCTTGAAAGGCTTTTCGATGAAATCATAGGCGCCCTTCTGGATCGCGGAAACTGCCGTCTCGATGTTGCCATGACCGGAAATCATCACCACTGGCAGATCGGGATGCGTCGCCTTGACCGCCTCCAGCACCTGCAATCCGTCGAGCCGGCTGCCCTGCAGCCAGATATCGAGGAAAACAAGGCTGGGCCTGCGGCTCTGAATCGCCGCCAGCGCCTCATCGGAGTTGCGTGCGGTCCGGGTCTGGAAACCCTCATCCTCGAGAATCCCGGCGACCAGCTCGCGAATGTCGGCTTCATCATCAACAACGAGAATTTCCGCGCTCATGAGGTGACTTTCCTGTCATCATTCATTGTTTCGTCTTTTTGCATTGTGATCTCTTGTGTCTGTCTGGCGGGAGTCTGCGCGATGTCCGGGGACAATTCGCTGCGCGAAATCGTCATGCGCACGCGCGCGCCATGGTCGGCTTTCGGGTTGTCCAGAAGCTCGACGCCACCGCCATGTTCCTCGAATATCTTGGCGACGATGGCGAGGCCAAGTCCGGTGCCGCCCTCGCGCGTCGTCATGTAAGGCTTCAGAAGGCGTTGGCGGCTTTCCCTGGGGAAGCCGATGCCGTTGTCCACCACATCAATCACGAGCGTATCATCCGGACCCTCGGTCAGGACAAGGAAGATGGCGCCCTTGAAGGCCGGGTCCTGGAAGTCCGGAGCCCCGGTAAGAGCCGCGATCCCTTCAGTGCCGTTCTTGAGGATGTTCTGCACGGCCTGGCCAATCAACCGGCGGTCAAACCGTGCAAGAACCGGCGTTGCAGGGAGATTATCGCGAAATTCGATCTCGGGATGGGCGACCCGCATCATGAACAGCGTCTGGCGCAGCACATCCGCGAGATTGTCCTGCTCCAGCGTCGGCTTGGGCATGCGCGCGAAGGACGAGAATTCATCCACCATGCGGCGGATATCATCGACCTGCCGGATGATCGTTTCCGTGCACTGGTCGAAGATGGCCCGGTCCTCAACGATGACCTTGCCGTATTTGCGCTTGATGCGTTCGGCCGAGAGCTGGATCGGCGTCAGCGGATTCTTGATCTCGTGGGCAATCCTGCGCGCCACATCAGCCCAGGCCGAAGTCCGCTGCGCTGTCACCAGATCCGTGATGTCATCCAGCGTGATGACATAACCCCTGTCCGCTGCCGTGGCCTGCTCGCTCGTGACGCGCACGAAAAGACTGATATCCCGCCCCCTGCTGCGGATTTCGACCTGCCGCTGGATGCTGCGGGTGCGGCTGGCCTTTGCCTCCTCGAAAAGAACAGCGATTTCCGGAGCGACGTCGGCAATCACCCTGCCCGACAACGGCCCTCCGAGACTGCGCTCGGAAACGGGATTAGCGATGGCGATGAGCCCCT
>CAXTUM010000073.1:0-8973 GCA_964247205.1 uncultured Beijerinckiaceae bacterium | reverse complement strand
CGATACGCGCACCTTCAACCAGGGCTTCATGACAGTGGAATACTGTGCCTCGGCCCTGATCGATCTGGCGTTTCACACCATGGCTGACCCGGATAAAGTGGATGTCTCGGCGTTCGAGGCGAGAACGCTTGCAGACCTCGGCATGCCGCCCGAAATCACGATGCGCCACCGCACGCCGCATTTCAGCCACGTCTTCTCGGGCGAGGGCTATTCGGCGGGCTATTACAGCTATCTCTGGTCCGAAGTGCTGGATGCCGATGCGTTTCTGGCCTTCCGGGAGCGCGGCAATATCTTCGATGGCGGAACCGCGAGGAAGCTTGCGACCTTCATCTATTCCGCCGGTCACAGCCGCGAGCCGGATGAGGCCTATGTGCTGTTTCGTGGCAAGCTGCCGAGCGTGGGAGCGCTGCTGGAGAAGCGCGGGCTGAAAGCGGCTGCATAATGGCTATATTTTAGGCATATTGCATATAATATAGGCATTTCTTGCTCTACTCTTGTCATTCCCTGCTGAACCTGCTGCAGGTTCCATCTGGGGATGACACCAAACGAGATTTCCAGCCCTCTTGGCACGCCGCCTGCTTGCATCCACGACTACAAAGTGACAGGAAGGCCGCGCGTCAGCCTCAGGACACCGCGGTAAGACCATGAAAAAAATCGAAGCGATCATCAAACCGTTCAAGCTCGATGAAGTGAAGGAAGCCCTGCAGGAAGTGGGCGTCCAGGGCATTACCGTGATCGAGGCCAAGGGTTTCGGTCGCCAGAAGGGCCATACCGAGCTCTATCGCGGGGCCGAGTACATTGTCGACTTCCTCCCCAAGGTGAAGCTGGAGGTCGTCGTCACCGATGCCCTGCTCGCCAAGGCCGTGGACGCCATCAAGAGCGCAGCGCAGACCGGCCGCATCGGAGACGGCAAGATTTTCGTCACCTCAGTTGAACAAGTCATTCGAATCCGCACCGGCGAGACCGGCGCAGACGCGATCTAAAAACTACCTTCCCCAAAAGCCCAGTCCAAAGAGGATATCATGGCGACGTCGAAAGAAATTCTGAAGAAGCTCAAGGACCAGGACGTCAAGTACGTCGATTTCCGCTTCACCGACCCCAGGGGCAAGCTGCAGCACGTGACGTTCGACGTCACATTCGTCGATGAGGACTGCCTGGACGAAGGCCTGATGTTCGACGGCTCGTCGATCGCCGGCTGGAAGGCCATCAACGAGTCGGACATGCTGCTGAAGCCTGATCTGACGACAGCCGTCATGGACCCCTTCTTCGCCGCTTCGACCATGAACATCCTCTGCGACGTTCTCGATCCCGTCTCCGGCCAGAACTATGACCGCGATCCGCGCTCCATCGCCAAGCGCGCCGAAGCCTATCTCAAGTCCACCGGCGTAGGCGATACGGCGTATTTCGGCCCGGAAGCCGAGTTCTTCGTGTTCGATGACGTGAAGTTCTCAGCCGACATGTACAACACGGGCTACAAGGTTGATGCGGTCGAACTGCCGACCAATGGCCAGACCGACTATGAAGGCGGCAACCTCGGCCACCGCGTTCCCGTCAAGGGCGGCTACTTCCCGGTTCCACCGAACGATGCCTCGCAGGACATGCGCGGCGAGATGCTGGCGGCCATGGGCGCCATGGGTGTTGGCGTCGAAAAGCATCATCACGAAGTGGCCTCCGCCCAGCACGAACTCGGCATGAAGTTCGCCACGCTGGTGACCATCGCCGACCAGATGCAGTACTACAAGTATTGCATCCACAACGTGGCCCAGAGCTATGGCAAGTCGGCGACGTTCATGCCGAAGCCCGTCTACGGCGATAACGGCTCGGGCATGCATGTGCACCAGTCGATCTGGAAGGGCGGCAAGCCGATGTTTGCGGGCGACAAGTATGCCGG
This sequence comes from uncultured Beijerinckiaceae bacterium, assembly GCA_964247205.1. Classification (GTDB taxonomy): domain Bacteria; phylum Pseudomonadota; class Alphaproteobacteria; order Rhizobiales; family Beijerinckiaceae; genus JADCCX01. The sequence goes on along the minus strand of CAXTUM010000073.1, from coordinate 7,082 downwards.
CCTCTCGGAAACCTGCCTGTTCTACATCGGCGGCATCATCAAGCACGCCAAGGCGCTGAACGCCTTCACCAACCCGTCGACGAACTCCTACAAGCGTCTGGTGCCCGGCTTCGAAGCGCCGGTGCTGCTGGCCTATTCGGCCCGCAACCGTTCGGCATCGTGCCGTATTCCATGGACGAACTCGCCCAAGGCCAAGCGCGTGGAAGTGCGCTTCCCTGACCCGATGGCGAACCCGTACCTCGCCTTCTCGGCGCTCCTGATGGCGGGCCTTGACGGCATCGCCAACAAGATCCACCCGGGCGAAGCCATGGACAAGGACCTCTACGATCTGCCCCCGCGCGAGCTGAAGAAGATCCCGACGGTCTGCGGATCGCTCCGCGAAGCGCTGACCTCGCTCGACAAGGACCGCAGCTTCCTCACGGCAGGCGGCGTGTTCTCGAACGACATGATCGACGCCTATATCGAACTGAAGATGGGCGACGTGATCCGCTTCGAGCACACCCCGCATCCGGTCGAGTACGTGATGTATTACTCGTACTGAGCTGTACAGATTGACGAAATAAGAAAGCTCCGGATCGCTCCGGGGCTTTTTTTGTTCTCCCAGAAGAAGAAGACCTACGGCAGGCTCCACCGCTCCCTCAGCGCCAGCATGACGCCCGGCGCCCGCGAATGCCCCAGCAATCACCCCGCGCATCTGCCTGTTCCATATGCCATATTTTGAACATTGTTCAAATTAATATGAACGCTGTTCAAAACCATGGAGGAACAGATATGCACATTCCATTCTCACTGATCAGAACCAGCCTTGCGGCCGCTGCCCTGATGACGTTGACAGCCTGCGCCGTGCAGCGCGTGGAAGGGATAGTTGAGGGCGGACAGGAAGCGTTCACCGGCGCCAGTTTCCGTGAGGTCGACGGCGGCGGCGTGCTGACCGTACGCTCCAGCAGCGGCGCGGTCTGCAACGGCGATTTCGTCTACGTCCGCCCGCGGGAGGGCGCTGGCACTTTCCGCTGCTCGGACGGCCGGACAGGTCCGTTTTCCTTCGTCTCGACAGGCTTTCGCGGCACGGGATCGGGTGTGATCGGCGGCAGGCGGTTTGTTTTCAGTTTCGGATGAACAGCCCCCCCCCGGTCAACCGTCCTTTCCTGCCCTCAGATCAGCGCCCGCCCCTTCGTGCGCTGTATGGCCTCCAGTGACGCCGCATTGGGGCAATAGTCACTCCACTTGCCGTCTTCCGGGGAATGGGCGAGATCATGCTCGCATTGCTGCTTGTTGCCGCAGCAGGAGCACGATGCCTCCAGATCGCGCATGAGGCCAGGCGCGAGGCGCTCCACATCAGACCGGGCAAGACCCAGTGCTTCCATGCGGCCGTAGAGCAGATCAACGGCACCCGGACCCTTCATCACCAGCGCGCGCAGATCATCTGCCGTGAACCCCACATCATGCGCCATGCGCTCGACCTCTTCGGGCGCAAGCGCTGAAAGTTCATTTCTTCTGCGCCACCACTCCGTCAGACGCACGATGAGGCCCAATGCCTGCGCCTGTTGATCAACCATGATGGTTTCTCCCCTTGAAACGAATGAATCACTTGGTAATCTTGAGCATCTCAGACGCTCCTCCAGCTGGCATTGAGGCATATCAAGCGAAGAAATCGATGTGCCGTGGTGACAACGGTCGGCGGGTTGAGACGCCGACACTACGCACTCACACCAGACAAGCTCGCCATGCGCCAATCCATCGCCCATATCGCCCTCGTGGTGCGCGACTACGACGAGGCCATCCGGTTCTACACACAGACCTTGAGCTTCACGCTGGTGAAGGACGAGTATCAGCCCGCGCAGGACAAGCGCTGGGTCATCGTCGCACCGCCGGGCTCCAGCGGTTGCTCGATCCTGCTGGCGCAGGCATCAAAACCGGAACAGGAGCCGTTCATTGGCAATCAGGCCGGCGGACGTGTATTCCTGTTCCTGCAGACCGATGATTTCCAGCGCGATCATGCCGCAATGCAGGCCAAGGGTGTGTGTTTTGTCCGCGAACCGAGGACGATGGACTACGGCACGGTCGCCGTATTCGCGGATCTCTATGGTAATCTGTGGGATCTCGTACAGTTCGCTTGATCCGGAGGTTGCAGGACAGCCAGAACATTGCGGATGCATCCGCATCCAGTCCCGATGTCCAGCGTGTAGCAGTTCCATGCCCCTTTTCGTATTCTTCGCTGTGACCGCTTTCGTCTTCTGCATCGGGGACATGTTCATGATCCCGCTCGTCATGCGGCCGCTGTTCCAGTCCGCGCTTGGCTCCCGGATGCTCGAGACGCTGCGGCCTGGCCCGGCGGTGCTGTTCTATCTGATCCATATCAGCGGGATTGTGTATTTCGCCGGACTCCCTGTCACGCGGGGCGGAGGGGCGATGGCGGCATTCTTGAACGGCGCCGTCCTCGGTTTTGTGGCGTATTCATGTTACGAAATGACGAGCTGGACAATCATGCGCGACTGGAACGGCACACTTGTTCTGGTGGATATCGTCTGGGGCACATTGCTCTCCGGAACGGCGGCGTTCCTTGCCGGGGCCGCGCTCCGAAAGCTACTGTCCTCTCCTGCGTCATCGGGCTAAAACGGGCAGGAGCCTGATCTTGGACCGGAGTCAATGTGCGCCGCTTGCTGTTTTTTACTGCCCTTGTTCTAATCGCGGCTCTTGTCACACTGATGACGGCCTGGGCTGTGCTGGCGCTCTGGTTCAGGCTGCCAGCGAGCGAAGCGTGGAGAGCAGCAGCAGCGTGCAGTTTCGCCCTTTTCGGCCTGATTGCCGTTGCCTGCCTGTTCGGGAGCCATTGGCGCATCGCATTGGGATCTTTCGCGACAGCCTTCATGGGCATTGCCCTGTGGTGGAGTACGATCCTGCCGCCCGCCGAGGCCAGTTTCGCGCCAGACGTTGCGCGTCAGGTCACAGGGGTGCAAGAGGGCGAGCGGCTGACGCTGACCAACGTCCGCAATTTCGCATGGCGAAGCGATACCGATTTTTCGCAGCAGTGGGACATACGCAGCTACGACCTGACGCAGCTCGTCAGCCTCGATCTTTTCCTTTCCTATTGGGATGGCCCGAACATCGCACATATGATCATGAGCTTCGGTTTCGCGAACGGCGAGTATCTTGCCTGGTCGGTCGAGGTCCGGCGTCAGACTGATGGCGCGTTCTCCCCACTGGGCGATTTGTTCAAGAGCAATCCGCTGGTGCTCGTCGCGGCGGAAGAGCGCGACGTCATCGGCGTGCGATCAAATGTCAGGGGCGAGGAAGTCCGTCGCTACAGGCTGAATCTCGAGCGAGCAACGATCCGCACGATGCTGCTCGAGTATGTGGCGGAAGCCAACGGACTGGCTCGAAAGCCCGCATTCTACAACTCTCTGACGACAAACTGCACCACCACAGTGGTGAAGATGATGCGCGCTGTCGGAGCCGCCCTGCCGCTTGACTGGCGTCTGATCGTCAATGGCTATCTGCCGGACTATGCTTTCAATGCGGGCGCGCTTGAAGATGGCCTTACGCGTTCACAACTGGAAGCTCAGGCTCCCATCGGTGTACGGGCACGCAAGGCGGGGCTCACGCCTGATTTCTCGAAAGCGATCAGGGCACAGTGAGCGCGGTTTTTTGAGTTGCAGCAGAATCAAGCGTGATACACGAAAACCAGATTTTTCCGTGCTTCAAAAATAAAACCGGATCAGCTCTTGAATTTTCGGATCACCATCACGATCTCATGTATGTTGAAGCCAGCAATGCCCTGCCGTTTTCAGAAACGCCACAGCAGTTTGCGCCAACATTTTCTCTCATGACATCCAATGACGTGTGTCGGGGACAAAACCGACCAAGGATGACTGAGATGGCTAAAGGTACTGTAAAATGGTTCAACCCGGACAAGGGCTTCGGCTTTATCCAGCCCGATGACGGCGGCGGCGATGCATTCGTGCATATCAGCGCGGTCGAGCGTTCGGGCCTGAACGACCTGCGTGAGGGTCAGAAGCTTGAATTCGAGCTGCTGCCGGATCGCAAGAGCGGCAAGATGTCTGCCGAGAATTTGAAGATTCTGGACTAAACCTGTCATCAGCCGCGCGGGACCCCGCGCTGACCGATCCCACCATAGCCCATCGACGCCGACCATGAATGTACCGGCGGCGTACCGAAACGGCTTATGGGCAGTGTTATATCCAGGAAAGATGCATCATGCATCTTGCAGCCCCGCACCTCACCTGAGGCGCGGGGCAATTTGTTTGGGACCGCAAATCACGCGCCAATTCAGGCGCTAGGGGAGAGAGATCATGGCCAAAGGTCAGATGCGCAGCAACAAGGAAGCCAAGAAGCCGAAGGCGAAGAAGCCCGCGGCCAGTCCGGCCACATCCAACCTCAAGCTCAAGGGATCATTGACGCCAGTGTCCTTCCCGAAGAAAGGCTGATCGCCCGCCTTCACAAAAAAGAGCCGCCGAAGCGGCCCAGGGTAGGGAAGTCAACCGGGAAAGAAATGGATCAGGCGCGGACCGTGCGCACTGCAGCCTTGTTCATGGAGCCTTTGGCCAGAAGCGCAAGCACCATCACGGGCTGGGCAAGAATGGCTGCGGTGATGATGATGGATGCGGTGGACATTGGACTGCTCCCTTGATCTGGACCGGGGCAGGTTACCCGCCCCTCGTGACAGGTTCTTGGGAGGCCCAGCGGCGTTTTCGCGAAAATTCCCTGTGAGCCGTCAAAATGTTCACCGCAGCCTCCTTTGGTTGCATACTGGTCACCTTCTGTGCTTTGCCGATTCCTCCGATGGAAAAGCCCCTGCCCCCAACCTCTGGCCACGCGCAGCGCAATGCCAGCCTTGATACGCTGCGGGGGCTCGCCATCCTGTTCGTGCTGATCGGGCATTATACGAAGTATGCGCCGTACGATCTGGCCGGATTGCCCCTGAGCGATGCGTTCACCGATTTCGGGCTTGGCGGCGTCACCCTGTTCTTCATGCTGTCAGGCTATCTGATCTGGACAAAGGGGCAGGAAAACCCGGCACCCGTGTTTCTGCTGCGCCGTTTCGCCAAGATCGTGCCCGCGTATTGGGTGAATGTGCTCTTTGTCTCCCTCACGGGACTGCTCATCTGGTTTTTCCCGGCCTTCGGGTTGAAGGACACGCTGGGAAACCTGCTATTCCTTGGCGGCAGCATGGGGATCAATCCGCTCAGCGGTGTCTACTGGACGCTGATTGTCGAGGTAAAATTCTATCTCCTGTTCGCGCTGGTGTTTTATACACCTCTGAAACGCCTGTTCTGGCTGGTGCCGCTGGCAGCTGTGGTCATCAATCTCGCCCTGTTGTTCACGATCCAGCGCGCCAGCACCTTGCTGGTTTATCTGCCGGTCTTCTTCATTGGTGCGGCGATTGCAGCGGTCGAACGGCAGAAGCTGACGTTTCCGGTTGTTGTTGTTCTGGCAGCGATCTCGATGGTCGGCATCGCACTTGCCGCTCCGCACCGGGGTTGGCAAACCGCCGTTTTCCTCGCCTTCGATCTCGTTCTTTTCTGGGGCCTTTGCCGCAACCAGATCGGACAAAGACATTTCGCCTGGCTGGGGGTGATTTCGTATTCGGTCTATCTTTATCACACGACATTTGGATTTCCGCTTCTGGAAGCCTTTGGGCCGTCGTTCGGAATGTTTTGGCCCGTTCTGCTTGCGCTGGTCCTGCTGCTGGTCGGTGTTGTGTCATGGCTTTCCCACCATCACATCGAGGTCCGCTTCGTGAGGCTGGCGCGGCGGCTGGAGGCCCATCGCGAGAAGCCTGCAGACGGTGTGAAATTTCAGGTGTAAGTGTCTGATCTGGCTCCAATTCGGGGAATGAACATGCTCTTCACAATTCACGCACTCGACAAACCCGGCGCGCTTGCAACCCGCCTTGCGGCTTATGATGCGCACAGGTCGTACCTGAACAGTCTGGATGGCAGCACGGTGAAAATCGTCATGTCGGGACCGCTGGTCGAGGATGACGGCGTGACGGCCAAGGGTTCGTTCTTCCTCGTGGAGGCGCCGGACCGGGCGGCGGCGGAAGCCTTCAACCGCGCCGATCCGTTTCATGCCGCCGGGATCTGGGAGAGCGTCCGGATCGTGGCGTTCCTTCGCAAACGCGGCTGATCCGGACGCAGCCTCTCACTTTGTGGTCAGGCCTTTCGCGACAAGCCAGTCGTTGACCAGCCCGGCGATCTGATCCGAGTTGCGATCCATCATCAGCATATGGGTGTTGCCCTTGATGCCTTGCTGGGGCAGTTCCATCCAGTCGGCAGAGCCGCCGCCTGTCTTCACGGCTTCCGCCCATTTGCGGATATTGGGCACAAGGCGTGGCCACAGCGACTGGTCGAGATAATCGCCAAACACCACGAGATGCGGCACGCCCTTCACCTTCGCGGCGTCGGCCCGTTCAGGGTTTGGTGCGCCTGAAGGCTCGACTGCAATCAGCGCTTTCACCATCTCGGGGTTGTTCAGCGCCGCCGTGAAGCCGAAATTGCCGCCCTGGCTATGCACCATGATCACGCAGGGGCACACGCGCTTGACCAGGGCGTCATAGGCCGCCTGTGTCGGCGCGTCGTTGGTCGACCACCTCGGCACGGCCTGCTTGCCGAACTGGTCATAGCTTTCAATCGGGAACTGCTGACCGTCGAAGGCCTTGCGCTTGGCCGGATCGCGGTCCCAACCCGCCGCTGGCCCGATGCGGAAGAGGTCCCAGCCCTCCTTCTTGGCCCGGAAGAAGGGTTCGGATTTGTAGATTTCAGGGTAGCGCGACCAGCCGGAGCGCCCGCGCTCCACAGCATCGGAGACATAGACATCGTGCCCTGCCGCCAGGAAGAACTGCTGCCAGCCGGGCTTGCCGTCCGGCTTCGTCTCCCACGTCACCCCGGACAGGCCGCCGCCATGCCACATCAGCAGCGGATAGCGCGCCTTGGGAGCAGCAAGCTTGATGAACTGTACATACATCTGCCCGGTTTCGAACTCGCCGTTGGGATCAACCTTGAGCGCGGGCGCGCCGGGCGTGAAGACGATCTCGCGTGTCGGCAACCCCTCCAGCACGGCTT
>CAXTUM010000072.1:5722-9044 GCA_964247205.1 uncultured Beijerinckiaceae bacterium | reverse complement strand
GCCGCCAATGTCACGCCGCCCGCGAACTGGAAACGTTCGACACCCACCGCCTGATCCAGACCATCCGGAGACCCGCCGCGCAGGTCGTTGATGAACAGAACACCCGCGTTCTTTGCCGTGGCGTAGTCCGAGCGCAAGCCGGAGAAGCCGGATGTGTCGATGCCGATGCTGCCAATCAACTCATCGTTGCCTGCGCTGCCGACTAGCGTGTCGTTTCCGGCACCTCCCCATAAAACATTTGCGAAACCATCACCGACAATGCTGTCCGAGCCCGAGCCGCTTGTGAAATTCTCGATGTTGGAGATCGTGTCACTGCTTTGCCCGGAAACAGTCACGATCGCGCTCGTGGCGCCGTTGAGGGTGACAGTGATATGGTTTCCACTAAAGAGATTGGTGTAGACAACCGTATCGATGCCAGCTCCACCATCAACTGTGTCGGCCCCATCGGTCGGATGAAAAAAGGTGAAAAGGTCGTTTCCGCCGCCACCGGCAAGGCTGTCGTCACCGAACCCTCCGATCAGCGCATTGTCCTGGCTATCGCCGATGATGGTGTCCGCTCCATTACCACCGGTGACATTTTCAATCTCGCGGAGTGTGTCGCTGACGCCGCCGGTGATCGTCAAGATCGCGTTGGTCGCGCCATTGAGCGTCACATTTATCCCGTTCGCTGCCCCGAGCGACGAGTAACTCACGGTGTCGCTGCCCGCTCCGCCGATCAGAATGTTGGTGCTGCTGTTGCCATTCAAATAGTCATTGAATGCAGAGCCAGTGAGGTTTTCAATATCGATCAGCGTATCGACGCCGTCGGCTCCGGATGACGTGCCGCCGGTATGACCTCCGGATACGTTGGTCAGGTATACCGTGACCGCGCCTGATGCGCCCGCATAGCTCGCGGTGTCGCTGCTGGCGCCGCCATCCAGAGTGTCGTTTCCGCCGCCGCCCCCGAGCGTGTCGTCGCCAAGGCCGCCATTCAGCTTGTTCAGGGAAGCATCGCCGATGATATTATCGGCGCCCGCACCGCCTATGACATTCTCGATGTTGAGAATGAAGTCACTGTTGCCAGAGGTGACAGTCACTGTCGCAAGGGTCCCTCCGTTCAGCGACACACTTATTCCATTTGCAGCCGTGAGCACCGAATAATCAACGGTATCCGAATCGGCGCCGCCATCCATCTGGTCAAAGCCATCGAGCGCGCCAGTCGCAACGAAAATGTCGTTTCCAGCATTCCCGGCAAGACTATCGTCACCCGCGCCACCCTGGACCGTATCCGCTCCAGCGCCCATGTCGAGGACATCTGCGAAAGTGCTGCCAACCCAGTCATCATTGAGGGCCGATGCACTGGTTGTCAGTCCGCTCTCCCGCGGATCAAATATCGTCAGGGTGTCACGCTGGAGCGCGCCTGCCTGGTCTTCCCGCGCGACGACGAAGCGACCGTCCTCCAGCACGGCGACCGAAGGGTGCTTCTGTGTGCCCGTGGCAACCGTGTTCACCGTGAAGGCGGCACCGTCGGGCGTGCCGTTCACGAACAGGATCTGTCCGGCGATGTCGCCGCTGTTGGCGTTGTTTTGCCACACAACGACGAAGCGGCCGTCCTTGAGCAAGGCAACATCGGCTTTGTTGGAAGTTCCGGAATTGGCGTTGGTTCCAATCATGAAAGCTGCGCCGTCTGCGACGCCGGTCGCCAGAAAAAATTGCCCGGCGATCAGACTGCCAGCCTGGATATTGACGACAAGAAAGCGTCCATCCGCCAGCGCGACAACATCTGGCCCGGCGCCGCCGGCAGCGCCGGGGACATTACCCAAAATGAACTCATTTCCAACTGCCACACCAAGCGGCGTGTAGACACGGCCGTGCACTTCCGGGCGCCCAACAAAGGAGTAATCCCATGTCAAAACGTAATTGCCACCCGCCAGCGCTGTGACCGCGACATCACGAAAGTCGCCGCCTGTTCCCACAACGGCGCCCGGACCAGCTCCAGCGGTCGCGACTTCCGTCACCAGAACGCCAGCCGTATCGTAGATGCGCAGCACGACCGCGTTTCCGGGCACATTGGTGTCTATGAAGGCAATGGCGAATCCACCTGTGCTGGACGCTGCGACTACCGGATCGACCTGGTCACCCGCGCCGTTACGGACCACAGCTGCCGCTATGCCGGGAGCGCCGCCGATGATCTTGTAATGGATGTCGACGCCAGTGCCGCCGCCGAGCGCCGATTGCACGGTCCAGACCTGCACGTTTCTCAGTGTGGAGCCGAGATAGGCGACAGACGACGTTCGCTCGTTGATGGGGCTGACGTTAGAAGAGCCATTGACCAGTATACCCGGTGCCCCATCGGCGAAGAACGGCAGCCAGTGGTAGTCGATGTCGTTGACGCCCCAGTCGTAAGTGATGCTCACGCCGAACCGTCTGTCGGGGCTTGCCGTCACCCAAGGCTGGCTTTGCGCATTGTTTGGATACGATGGAATGACGTCGAAATCAGGTTTCCATTTAATTGGCGCCGGCATGACATTTCCACAAATCTTAAAATATATAAAATCCATCATATTCAGTATTTTATTGCAAGCAACTTTTGACGGTCACCAGGTGTGAATAACGAAAAACAGAACGTTATTTCCAGCGGAGCATTGGCAGACCGCGTGGAAATCAGGGGCTGCCCAGGAAGGAAGCGCACCACCGCGTTTCGATAGCGCGGCATAAGGCCATTCCGCGTTAAGGCTGTTAGCGATCCTGTCGAGGCCCTTCTGGCTGTGGATGGGCAGATCGAGCTCGATACCCTTGGGCAGCCACTGGCGGCCAGTATGACGATCAGCGGCTGACAATGATCCGCACGTATCCCTGGCGGTGCAACGTCCACGATTGTGTGGCGCCTTCCCACGTGCCCCTCAGGGGTACGCCAGCAAATATATCGAAAGAAATCTGATCGGCGTTGGCATAAATATTGATCGGGTTGCCGCTCTCGGAAACCGACCACCTGTACTGCATGGCATAGGCGGGCGTTCCTTCGGCGGACGGACTGAACCAGGCATCCAGCCGGGCCGGCACTGTTCCCAGCCCATGCGGCAGACGGATGGTTTGTGTTGTGCTGTTGTCCATCTTCACCCAGCCCGTATCGTGGCAATGCTTGATGATGATTCCGCAGGTTGCTGACAGCGAGGCGGCAAGCAGGAGAGCGCCTCCCGCAAGCAGCACTGCAAGCCAGGAAAGACGGTTTTGCGATTTTACCGGTAAAAGCGTTTCGGCCGGAGCTTGCATCGGCGCCAAGTGTATGGCTCCTGGCAAGTGTCCGGCTCCTGGCAAGTGTCCGGCTTCTGGCGTTTGTCCA
>CAXTUM010000072.1:0-5622 GCA_964247205.1 uncultured Beijerinckiaceae bacterium | reverse complement strand
GGCTCCTGGCAAGTGTCCGGCTCCTGGCAAGTGTCCGGCTTCTGGCGTTTGTCCATCCTGAGAGCTGTCTGGCGATGATGCTGCGAGGGGAGATGCGGACTTGTCCGGCGCCTCCTGGAGATAGGCCTGGGGATCCGCCTCGAGCTTGCTGAACTCGGTGTCTAGAACGTGAAGCTGCTTGTCGAGATCGAACGCCGGATCCCGCTCGGCCAGCTGCGCAAGCCTGTCTGATATTGATTTGAGCACCAGTTTCCGCTTCTCGGCGTCAAGGCCCGTATGAAAGTCCAGGTGCTTGCGGAAGAGATTGCGGTAGACATCTGCACCATCGCTCATTTTATTGCTCCGGTATGGTTCTGGTTCTGAGGCACGTATATGTCCAGGTTCAATATCAAGCCGCATTCAATCATGCAAAGATGACCACGCAGAGCGGCAAGTCAGAAATGGCTGGTGAAATCCCGACAGGTCAGGCACGCGCCTGAAACTGGTCAGACGTTCATCTTGCATTTTGAACCACTTCGACTGAACCTGCCGACATGCCCTTGCGTCTCGTCAGGAGATCACGAAGCCAGCGCCGTGCCGGCATCTCCAATGTCATGTAGAGAATATACGAGCAGGCGAAGATGAATACCCAGACCGAAATGATCTGCGCAAATAACAGATATTGTGGCATTGTTGGAGAGAATGAGACCATGCCATAGAAAAAGATATGGATGAGATACATGGAATAGCTGACTTCCCCGAAAAATACGAAGAACCGAAACTCAAAGAATTTCGTCAGTATCGAATAATCGTATCTGGCGCTCACGAATATGATGCAGGTTATGAATGGATAGAAGCCGATATGCTTCAGGATATCTCCCAGGATTGCGGGCCTGATATGCAATGGCAGCATGATCAGCAGGATAACCATCAGGCTCGCAAGACCGAGCAGCGGCATGGCGACGCCTTCCAGTGTGCCGACGGGCCGATCGCGCAGGCTCAGAAAAAGATGAGCGGCCGCAACCCCCATCGTGAACTCGATGAACCGGAAGTAGGGGGAGACGAAGGCGAACCAGTAATAGAAACTTCCTCCAACACCTGCTTGGGTGCTAGCTGCCGGGCCTAACCAGCGCACTGCAAATGCATCAATGAGATCAGGATTATTGAGCACGTACCGCATCAGGAGCGCTCCCCCGATCCAGATGAAAAGACAAGGAATGATACGGGCTGCATGGCCCAGACGGTCCCGTACGACAACAAGAAGTAAAAGCGGATATCCGCAATACATCAGGAATTCGGTGCTGATCGACCACGCAATGCTGGCGCGGTCGAACATATGGGCAAGCATCACAGGACTGACGCTGTTGACTCTCCAGTAGAACCAAGACTGACTCATTGTCAGGAATGTCGGTATGCTCCACAGAAGCTCACTTATACTGTATCTTCCCAATCCTGTCAGAGTGAAAATTTCAACACAGAAAAACAATATGAAGAGAGGGTAAAGTCTTGAGAACCGCGCAACCATGAATTCATAAAATGAATTCAGGGAAAAATCACGTAATTTTGTGTGGTAATTATAATGGATAATAAATCCGCTTAATATAAAAAAGACATCCATGCCGAGATCGCCGCAGCGCTGCAGCATGTTGCCAAGCCAGACATTGTCGCGCGCGACAAAACCCAGGAGCAAATGGTTGAGCAGGATCGAGTAGGCAGCCCAGAACCTCAAGCCCGTCAGGCTGGGCAATTCGGGCGCGCGGCTAAATGAACTGGTCATTGACACCATCCAGGTCAGCACCGAGGAGGCGCAACAATCGGAGCCGAAGAGGGGCGGCTATGTAAACGAGAAGCCCGTAAGAGAATAAGCAGACCATGGCGGTCACAATCAGAACCCTGCCAAAGAGGTAGGAATCCATCACGTAATTCAGCCTCATCCCGTTCTGGTGGCGTAGCGGCAGATAGAAGATCATGTGAAAAATCAGCAGCCCGTAGGCAGATTGACCAAGCGCGGTCAGAACTCTGCCGCCGGCGGGAAGAGCCTTGCCCAGATCCTGCATCCATTTGTTCCCGGGCGCTTCCGCGCCAGCCCACCAGATCAGGGCGGCGAGGATCGCCAGGTTCAACCCGGCATATTTTACGGCGGATGCGCCTCCGAGCGTCATGGCTGCCAGGGCAATAATTGCCAGGATGCCTAAAACTATGCGGTCAGGCGGTGTTTCAGACCTTGCAACCTGCGCCAGCGCTATCCCCGTAAGGAAAGGGAAGACATGCGCATAAGGGGAGTAAAAGAGCAGCCACGACCCGATTGTATAGGAGGGCGCCAGGCGGTCACCATACACGCTGACGCCATAAGCCATAATATCGGGCATTTGTGTTTTCAGAAAAAGAAACATCCCGTAATGCGACAGACTGAACACCACTACGGCCAGAAGAGACACTCTTGAGCCCAGGCGGGAGAAAATGGTGTGGGTGAGCGCATACAGGATCGAGAGGAAAAAAAGGCACGATGCGATCCAGGCCATGTTCGACGCATTCAAGGGCTGCCCGATGGATACAAGGCCGATAGTGCCGTAGAACCACGTCTGAGAGAGCGTGAGGAGAAGCGGTGAGACAGTCAGCAAATTGCGTGATGGCCCAAAATCATGGAAAGATATGATCATTATATCAATGAGATAGGCGGCAAGGCACGGAATTGAAAGCCAGAGAAAACGCCTTGAAAGAAAGACCGATATGCGCTCAAGCGCAGGTGTTGCCGGCGGAAGCAGGAACGGGGAGCGCCAGTGAAGAAGGAAACCGCTGGTCATGAACAATGCGCCGACGCCCCACTCCGCGAGCGACGCGTAAGTGGCGTCCGCAAATGCCGGAGGTGAAAATTTGAGCAAGGAAATAGCCAGATGGTTGAAGCATATTCCAAGGACACCAGCCAGCTGAACGATCAGAACCATGCGAAAGAGGCGATCATTCATCACCATTTGGCAGCTCCCGCAGTCCAGATACCATAAGCGACCGTCGGCCGGACTGGGTCGATCAGTTCCGGACGGTTTTTTATGACCCAGCCGATATCCTCTGTGCCATGAGCCACGAGCTTGTAGTCTGACCCATTTGAGAAATAAAGATATTGACGGTTTAACTGATTCAAATTCTGTGGATCACGCGGTATTGCCGAAATATAGAGTGGAACCAGTGCATCGATACCATTTGCTCCAGCCGGGTCGGATATTCCGATCGCCAAGTCCTGCGGGTTCTGGGGCGGATATTTGCCATTTTTTGCCTGATAGCTCGCAAGAGCACCCCGAAGAGCGGCCATGTCACTCATGCGGCGATCAAACTTGGATGTGCTCAAGGAGTTAGCTGTCACAGCGATGACAACGGCGATCGCGAGAAGAAACGTCACAGTGCGTTCGGTACGAACCTTCGACATCTCAGGATGCCTCCGCAATCAATACCGGGCACAATGGCTGATCGCCGTCATAAAAACCCTTGCCGAGCAGTCTGCCGAGCGAACAGTGGCTGATCACACTGACAATCGCGTCTGTTGTCCCGGGGCGCTCATACGGATTTAGCGCCGACCGGGCCACCTTCCGAAACTCTCCGGACATGGCTGCATGAAGCGCGCGCTCGACGGAGGCCTTGTCCGCTGTTGCCGCAATGACATTGGAAGCCTTGAGCCGGCCGCCCTGCCGCGAGCCGATATCAATAACCGGGACTCCAAAGCTTGGCGCCTCGATGACACCGCTGGACGAGTTGCCAATGACGAGGCAGCAGTATTTGAGGGCTGAGAGATAGAGTGTGCTTCCTAGCGATGTCCTGAAGCGAAGCCAGTCCGGATGGAGTGAGGCTTCCTTTGCAAGGCGGGCGTTCAGTTGCTCGCCGCCAGCATCGGCATTGGCTCCTGTTGCAATGGTGACCACGCGATCAAGCCGGCCAAGGGCGTCCAGCAGTGCAGTGATCTGCTCATCTTGATTGCCAGAAACGTCCAGGCTCTCGGGATGAAAGGTCAACAGCGCAAACTCCTGCCCCGGCTCAAGTCCAAGGCGCGCCTCTACCTCCGTCCGCTCAAGCAGGGGTGCGTTCAGGGCATTCTCGACGCCCAGTGCGCCAACATTGAACACCCGCTCCGGATGCTCCCCCATGCGGATGACGCGATTGCGGTAAACCTCCGCACTGCAAAAGTGCAGGTGGCTGAGCTTTGTTATGGCATGGCGAAAAACGTCATCCATGGCACCGAGGGAAAGCTCGCCGCCATGCAGGTGGGCAATGGGCACTTTGCAGACAGTCGCGGCACAGGCAGCCGCAAGCGCTTCGTAGCGGTCGCCCAGAATGACAAGGAGATCGGGTTTGAGCCTGGACAGGGCTGCGGCGAACAGGGCCACGCCTCTCCCCATCGCGCCGGCGACACCCAGGTCTGAATCGTCACCCTGGAGGATCGCAACCTTCTCGATTGCAGCGAGGCCATCGACACTGATCTCGTCAATTGTGCTGCCATGCAGTGCGGAGAGATGGGATCCGGACACGAGCAGTGATGCCGTGATCGCGGGCGTCGCAATCAGGGCGGCAATCAATGGACGCAGCAGTCCGTATTCGGCGCGTGTTCCTGTGAATACACAGACTTTCCTGACCGGCGGATTTTCGTTGTCAGCTTCGGGCCGTCCGGAGATCACCATCTCGCGGCACCCTTGGTCCAGAAGCCGTAGCCTTCCCGCATGGGATCAAACAGCTCTCCAAAGGCTTGCCTGACATAATGAATATCGATGGGGCGGACGTAGACCAGCTTGTAATCGATACCATCGGAAAAATACAGGAAACCGCAACTGGCCCGGAAGCAGCTGACCTGCAGCCTGCACAAGGGGACATTGGGTCCGGTCAAATCCAGTTGCGGCAGGTTCAGGCCTGGCGCAGTAATCCCAGGGGTGTCCAAACAGGGAAAGCCATAACGCCCTGATGCCCGCGGTATCTCGTTGAGATAAGCCGGGATGCCGCCTTGACCAGGAAGTCTCATGGCTATCCTTTCAGACTGGAGCAAACGCGGGGGCAGCACAGTCGAGTATGGATAGACACCATTTTCAGCCTTGAATGCCTCGATGCTGGCGACGAGCCCCCGCATTCTTTCGACATTCCTGTCTGCTTCGATAAGCTGCTCGGACGCAGTGAAGACAAAAAAACGGCTGGCAATCGAATCGACGCGTTGCCCTCTCCAGTGCTGCCTCAACGCCAGAAGCACATCCTTGATGAAGGGGTATTGCTGACTGTTGTTGATCTCGATGACGACCTGGGGAAGCTTCGGATCATGGTCCGTCAGGTTGTAGCGCTTGCGATAGACAGGATCTGTCAGGAGCGGCACCGATCTGGGCCAGCTCTCGTACTCCTGGACTGATATTCCAAGCTTTTCCTTATGATCAAACACCTTTATAAGGTTACCCGTGTATTCATAGTTCAATATCGTTCGGCTGTTGATGTGAAATCCGGTTGAAAGGTCTTTGAAGAGGAAAGTTCCGTACTTGCTGAATAGATCTTTCCTCTCGCCAACGTAGCTGGATATCGCTTCCTGCCGCAGCCAGTCTTTGCCAAGGTCTGTGCCAAGGATAAACTGTCCAGCGATACCCATGCCGACAATGCAGCCGATTGCAGCATTGCGGGCCACAG
>CAXTUM010000071.1:0-9075 GCA_964247205.1 uncultured Beijerinckiaceae bacterium | reverse complement strand
TTCTCCCCTTGCGGGAGAAGGTGGCCTTCGCGTCAGCGAAGGTCGGATGAGGGGTATTCCGAAGGAAGTCTTGCCAAACTTCAGCTTGGTTCAACGTCGAGAGGCTTGCTTCGCAATACCCCTCATCCGGTCGGCATCCGCCGACCACCTTCTCCCGCAAGGGGAGAAGGAAGGAGATCAGCTCATGCCCACTATCCTCTCCCGCCTGCGGAGCGCTTTCGCTCCCGGGAATGCCCCTTCACGTCCCGATGACACCAAGGCCTCCCGCACCGGCCCCCTGATCGCGCTGTCGTCGCAGGGGCGTCCGGTGTGGACGCCGCGCGACTATGCCGGTTTTGCCCGCGAAGGGTTCATGACGAACCCCATTGCGCATCGCTCGATCCGGCTGATCGTGGAGGCCGCGGCTTCCGTGCCATTGGATGCGATGGGGGCTGATGCGGAAACGGCGCGGCGGGTGACGGCGTTGATCACGGCGCCCAATCCGCGCCAGGCGGGGCCTGCGCTGCTGGAGGCCCTGTTCCTGCAGCTCATCCTGTCAGGGAATGCCTATCTCGAATGTGTCGTGCTCGAAGGCACCCCCCGCGAATTGCATGTGCTGCGTTCCGACCGGATGCGCGTCGTTCCGGGTCCGGACGGCTGGCCCGAGGCCTATGAGTACGGGGTCAACGGCAGGTCCGTGCGCTTTCAGGCGGGGGAGGGGGCGTCGCCTGTGCTGCATCTGATGCTGGCGCATCCGGTGGACGATCACTACGGCCTTTCCGCGATGGAGGCGGCAGCGACCGCCATCGACATCCACAACGAGGCCAGCCGCTGGAACAAGGCCTTCCTCGACAATGCGGCCAGGCCTTCGGGTGCGCTGGTTTATGCGGCGGACGGCGCGAACATGAGCGAGGAGCAGTATGACCGGCTCAAGCGCGAACTGGAAGAGGGTTTCCAGGGCGCGGCCAATGCCGGGCGGCCCCTGCTGCTGGAAGGCGGCCTCGACTGGAAGCCCCTGTCGCTCTCGCCCAAGGACATGGATTTCATCGAACTGAAGAACGTGGCGGCGCGCGAGATAGCGCTGGCCTTCGGCGTGCCGCCGCTGGTGCTGGGGCTAGCAGGGGACAATACCCACGCGAACTACGCCGAGGCGAACCGCGTGTTCTGGCGGCAATGCGTCGCGCCGCTGGTGAAGAAGACAGCGCAGAGCCTGTCGCTCTGGCTGTCACAGCATATGGGCGAGAGCATTTTGCTGACGCCGGATTTCGACGGTGTCGATGCGATGAACGAGACGCGCGAGCCGCTATGGCAGGCCGTGACGGCGGCGGATTTCCTGACCATCGACGAGAAGCGGAAGATGCTCGGTTTTGGGCCTATGGCCCCGCCGCAAGAGA
Organism: uncultured Beijerinckiaceae bacterium; assembly: GCA_964247205.1. Classification (GTDB taxonomy): domain Bacteria; phylum Pseudomonadota; class Alphaproteobacteria; order Rhizobiales; family Beijerinckiaceae; genus JADCCX01. The sequence goes on along the minus strand of CAXTUM010000071.1, from coordinate 7,702 downwards.
GGGACAACCCGCAATGAATGCAATGCACGACGGTCTGCTGCAGGCATTCATGCATCATGCCGATATCGGCCATCTGGCCCTGCTCATCTGGGCCTTCAGCGCATCGGCCATGGTCTGGTTCGGGATATCCGAGGCGGCGGAAACCGCGCGGCGCACCGAGCACTTCATGCAGGATTTCCTGCAGGAGCTTTCCCGTTTCAACCGCAACCATGAGGAGGATGAGCCATGAGGCTGTCCGGCAGATTTGGCTCGCGCAGTATCCTGCGCCTCTCCGGTAAAGGCCCTGATACGGCACCGGAACAGAAGTCGGAAGAGATGAAAGCGGCGAATGTGTTTCGCCGCTTTTTTCATGTGCTCTCACGGCTGGACCGGCGCGGGCGTCCTGAATCAGTGACTGCCGAGAACCGGAGGGATGCATGAGGTCTGAAGGTTTTCATACCCGTGCAATCCGGTTGGCCACCTCAAGCAAGAGGCCTGCTGATCACGAGGTCAAATTTGCGGGCGCGCCGCTTGCGAAAGTATCGGCTGACGGCGCTTTCGAGGGCTATGCCTCGCTCTTCGGCGTTGTGGATCTTGGCCGCGACCGGGTGGCGCCCGGTGCTTTCCGGGAATGCCTTGCCCGCAAGCCGCCCCGGGCAGTCAAGCTGCTGTGGCAGCATGATCCGCTGCATCCGCTGGGCCTGTGGGAAGAGATCAGCGAGGACAGCCGCGGCCTGAAGGTGCGGGGCCAGCTGAACCTGGCCGTCGCCAAGGCGCGCGAAGTGCATGCGCTGATGCGCTCCGGCGCTGTTGACGGATTGTCCATCGGTTTTCGCACCGAACGCTCCCGCAAGGATGCGGCGACGGGCGTGCGAAACCTCGAAAAACTTGATCTGTGGGAGGTGTCGATCGTCACCTTCCCGATGCTGCCAGGCGCCCGCGTCTCCGCCGTGAAGCGGATGGCAAGGGTGCCTGAGCATCCCGCGCTTGCTGCCGCCATCCGCCGGACAACGGACGATCTTCGCTCGCTGCGTACGGACGAGCTTTGCTTGCCGTGTACAGGGCGACTGGCGGCTTCATCCTGATAACAATTCCATCAACCAAAGGACATCACCATGACTGAACAGACACTTGAGACCAAGGCCGGACCTGACGTGACGCAGGCCTTCGAGGATTTCTCGCGGGCTTTCGAGGCGTTTCGCGAAACCAATGATGACCGGCTTGGACAGATCGAGACACGCCTTTCCGCTGATGTCATCACCGAGGAAAAGCTGGCGCGTATCGACCGGTCACTTGACCAGACAAAGTCCCGGCTCGACCAGCTGGCGCTCAAGGCGCGACGCCCTGGGCTTGGCGAAAGCAAGGCTGATGCGATGGAGCCAGCTGTACGCGAGCACAAGGCCGCCTTCGAGGCCTATATGCGGACGGGTGATGTGCAGGGACTCAAGCTGCTGGAGGAGAAGGCTTTGTCCTCTGGCTCCGGTCCGGACGGCGGCTATCTCGTGCCGGTGCCGCAGGAGCGCGAGTTGCTGCGCCGCATGGCGCTGATCTCGCCGGTGCGGGCACTGGCCACGGTGCGCGAGATCTCGGGCAACCAGCTGAAGAAGGCCTTCTCGACCACGGGTCCGGTTTCGGGCTGGGTGAACGAAACGGCGGCGCGTCCGCAGACCAACAGCCAGGTGCTGGCGGATCTGACCTTCCCGGCCATGGAGCTCTACGCCATGCCGTCGGCGACACAGACACTGCTCGACGACGGAGCCATCAGCATCGAGGACTGGATTGCCGACGAGGTGGAGACGGTGTTCGCCGAGAAGGAAGGGCAGGCCTTCATCTTTGGTGACGGCATCGACAAGCCGAAGGGCATCATCTCCTACACCAACGTGGCGCAGGGCAGCTGGACCTGGGGCAACGTGGGCTATCTGGCGACCGGCGTGGCTGGCGGCTTCCCGGCGACGACGCCGTCCGATATCCTGATCGACCTGGCCTATGCCGTGAAGGCGCCCTACCGCCAGAACGGCACCTTCATCATGAGCCGCTCGACACAGGCGACGGTGCGCAAGTTCAAGGACAGCCAGGGCAACTATCTCTGGCAGCCGCCGATCTCGCTGGGCCAGACCGCGACGTTCATGAACTTCCCCATCGTGGAATCGGAAGACATGCCGAACATTGGCGCCAGCACCTTCTCGGTGGCGTTCGGTGACTTCAAGCGGGCGTATCTCGTGGTGGACCGCATGGGCATCCGCGTGCTGCGTGATCCCTACACCAGCAAGCCCTACGTGCTGTTCTACACGACCAAGCGTGTGGGCGGCGGCGTGCAGGACTTCGATGCGTTCAAGCTGCTGAAGTTCGCGATTTCGTAGCGGCTACTGCGCCCATTGCGCCATGACGCGGTCGATCCAGGCCCGTTGCGGCGCGATGCGGACGGCTTGCGCGACATCGCCGCACTGGCGGCCGCCGCGCTGGCGCTCCGAGGCGTAGATCACACCGCTCAGCGTGATGCCGGTGAGGCCGTCGCTGAAGACGGGACCGCCGGAATCACCCTTGCAGACCGAGATGCCTCCCCCCGACAGGCCGAGGCGGAAATAGCGTGGATAAAAGCGTGGAAGCACCGTGACGGTAGCCGAGCGAAGCGTTCCGGCGCTTTTCTCGTCTCCTTCGCGGGCGAGGCCGAATCCGGCAAGGGTCATGCGTGAACCGACGCCGTCATCATCTGCATCCGCATCGAGAGCGACTGCGGAAAAGCGAGATGGCAACGGCAACTTCAGCCGCACCAGCGCCATGTCGATGGAAACCTTCGTGCCTGGCTTGAACTCCGGGTGGCGCGCGACCTGCCGCACTTCCTGCAATGTCGGGCTGCCGCCTGCTTCCTTGTAGGCGATGGCGTACTGGCCTGAGCCGCTGACGCAATGGCCCGCCGTCAGGATGATGGTGGGAGACACAACCGTGCCGCTGCAGACGCTGCCGCGAGAGCCCAGCACCATGACGGTGCGGCCTTCCAGCCGCCCGCCTGCCTCCGACGCGGCATCACCGCCCAGCGAAAGCGCAGGCGCGGAAAAGAGGCATGCGGCCAACAATAACACACTGCGGGTCAGGGTCTGGCTCGTGAGCAAAATGAACTCGTCACATTCACTGAATCTGGAATTGCCGGGTTTCACGGCGGAGGCAAGCGATGCGTCGGTATATTGTGAATAGTCCCACAGTGGAACCCCTGACTCTTGTGGAGGCCAAACGCTGGCTCCGGGTCGATCATGCCGATGATGATGGCTTGATTGCGTCGCTGATCAAGGCGGCGCGGGAGCGGATCGAATCGCGCACCGGGCGCGCCGTGATGGCGCAGACCTGGCGCGTCGTCATGGACCAGTGGCCGCCTGAGACGCGCGTGACGCTGCCGGTCCTGCCCGTGCTGTCGGTGACAGCCGTGCGGTTGCTGGATGCTGCGGGAGTTCCCTCGGTGCTCGCGTCAATACTTTACGCGCTGGAGCCCGGGGCAGAGCCGCCGCTGCTCGCTGTGAAAAGCCCGCCCAATCCCGGCCGCTCGCGCAATGGCATCGAAATTGATGTTGTCGCGGGATACGGCGCTGCTGCGGCGGATTGTCCGGAGCCGTTGCGGCAGGCCATGCGCTTGCTGATCGTCACGGCCTATGAGGCGCGCGGGCCGGAGCGGGCAGGCGAGAGCCGTCCAGATGTCGTGACCGAAGTGGAGCGGCTGATTGCACCCTACCGGCAGATCAAGATCAGCCGGTCTCTGCTGGAGGACGCACGATGACCTCTCCGATCAATGCCTTGCGGGATGCGATGCGAGCCCGGTTGCAGGCGGATGCCGGTGTTCTGGCGCTGCTGCGCGAAGCCAAGGTTTTCGCTGATCCGCCCAAGCACGCGGCGTTTCCGCATATCGCTTTCGTGGCAGCGACCGCGCGGGAGAATGGCACGTCCTCCGAGGATGGTCATGCCACTGAACTGACGCTCGGCATCTGGTGCCGGGGCAATGGCAGCGGCGAGGGATTGCAGATCGCTGATGTTGTGACGCTGGCGCTGGCATCCTTGCCGACAGCGCTCCCCGGGCATCGTCTGATCAATCTGCTGGTCCTGGCCATCGAGCCTGCTGCACTCAAGGACGGCGAGACCTGGCGCACCCAGATGCGGATCAGGGCCGTCACCGAAGTGGTTTGAACCAACACCTCTCTTTTCAAGGACAGAACCCATGGCAGCACAGCGTGGAAAAGACATGCTTCTGAAGATGCGCGACGACAGCAGCGCCTTCGTCACGGTCGCGGGCCTGCGCTCGCGGCGGATCGCGTTTGATGCGGAGGCCGTGGACATCACCCATGCCGAGAGCGCGGGCCGCTGGCGGGAGCTGCTCTCGGGCGCGGGCGTCAAGAAGGCGTCGATTACAGGCGGCGGAGTGTTCAAGGACGGCACCACCGATCTGCTGGCGCGCCAGACGTTCTTTGACGGCGTCATCCGCGACTGGCGCGTGATCATCCCGGATTTCGGAACCATCGAAGGCCCGTTCCAGATCAGCGGCCTCGATTATCGCGGCGAGCATCAGGGCGAGGTGACGTTCGAGATGTCGCTGGAAAGTGCTGGCGCACTGACGTTCACGGTAATCTGAGGAGATTCCCATGGCCAACCGCTACCGGGGCGAGATCCCTTTCGAACTGGACGGGCGCACGCATTGCCTGCGGCTGACGCTTGGCAGTATGGCCAATCTCGAGGACGCCATGGGAGCTGACGGGCTGCGGACACTGGGCGAACGGTTGCAACGTGGGCACCTCTCCGCCCGCGAGATTTGTGAAATTCTGGCGGCTGGTTTTGCCGGAGCGGGTGCGCCCGTCTCCGCGAAAGAGCTTGGCCAGATGATACCGGCTTCGGCGTTCGGGAGCGCGGCCAACGCCGCCGCGCTTTTGCTCGCCGTCACCTTTGGCGGAGGGGATGCCTCCCTCCCTTCGCCACCGCAGGCGGCCTGATTATGGCTGGACACAATGCACCGCAGCCCTTCCCCTGGGATGCGGCGATGCGTTTCGGTCTCGGCCGCCTGCGGCTTTCTCCCGATCATTTCTGGGCGATGACTCCGGCGGAGCTCGCCGCCGCCGCGCGCGCCCATGCGCCTGCCGAGGGTCCTGTTCTGGATCGGCTGAACTTTGCGGCGCTGCTGGCGCAGTTTCCCGACGAGAAGGATGTTCCTCATGGATGATACCGCTGCCAGCGCCAATGACGGCGCCGAGGCTTTTTTGCGCCTCGACCGTGCCGCCAAGCAGGCGGGAGCTTCGATTGCATCAGCGCTTGCTGCCGGGCAGGTCGAGGGCCGCAAACTTGATGATGTGATCAAGAACGTAGGACAGCGGCTGGCGCAGACGGCGATCCAGTCGGCGGGGCGCAGTCTCTTCGGATCGCTGGCCTCGACCCTGGGGTCCACGCTTGTGAGCAGCGTTTCGGGCGGGATCGGCGGTGCGGTTGGTCTGGCCGCACCGGCTGCCTTGTCCGGTTTGGGGGATGTGGCGAGCGCTGTTGCCCCGGCAGCAGCGCAGGCAACTGCTCCAGCGGCCCGACCGATCTCGGTTGCGATGACCGTCAGTACGCCAGACGCGGAGAGCTTCAAGCGCTCGGAAGCGCAGGTTTCGGCGGCGCTTGCCCGCGCCGTGCAGCGCGGCCAGCGCGGGCTTTGAGAGGGATCTGACATGCCAGCATTTCACGACGTGCGGTTTCCGGTCGAGACCGGTATCCGCAGCAGGGGCGGGCCGGAGCGGCGCACGGATATCGTGACGCTGGGATCGGGCCGCGAAGAGCGCAATGCGCGCTGGGCGAATGCCCGCCGCCGCTATGATGCGGGCTACGGGGTTCGGTCGCTGGCGGCGCTGTCACAGGCCGTGGCTTTCTTCGAGGAGCGGCGCGGCAGGCTCTATGGTTTCCGCTTCAAGGACCGGACGGATTTCCGCTCGTCGCTGAATGGAACCGCGCCGCAAATGACGGATCAGGCGCTGGGGACGGGAACCGGCTCGAAAGCATCATTCAACCTGATCAAGACCTACGGGGCGGCATTCGCACCCTATCAGCGGCTCATCGCGAAGCCGGTGGCGGGAACAGTGCTGGTGGCCGTTGCGGGAGTGGCGAAGACGGTGGGCACGCAGTTCACGCTGGATGCCGCGACCGGGATCATCACCTTCACGGCGGGCAATATTCCGGCGAATGGCGCGGCTGTAACAGCAGGTTTCGAGTTCGATGTGCCGGTGCGGTTCGACACTGACCAGCTGGAGATCGATCTGGCTTCTTTCGATGCCGGCGAAATCCCGTCCATCCCGCTGATCGAGATCATTCCCTGACAGGATCGTCCCATGCGCCCCATTCCTCCATCCCTTGCTGCCGAACTGGCTTCCGGCGCGACCACGCTTTGCCGCTGCTGGAAAGCCATCCGGCGCGATGGCCAGAACTTCGGCTTCACGGATCATGATCGTGATCTGACACTTGATGCGATGACGTTCAAGGCTGCGAGCGGGCTTGAGGCCTCTGAAGCCGAAAGCCTGCTGGGCCTCGCGATTGGAGGCGGCGAAGTGGCGGGCGCATTGCAGGCCGATGCGATCTGCGAGGCTGATATCGACAACGGTCTGTGGGATGGCGCGGCTATCGAGACCTGGCTGGTGGACTGGCGTGACGTGACGCGGCGTATGCTGCTGGATGCCGGGCAGATCGGCGATATTCGCCGCAGGGGTGAGGCTTTCACGGCGGAGGTTCGCAGCCTGGCGCAGAACTTTGATCGCGAGCGGGGCCGTCGTTATGAAGCGCTATGCTCCGCCGAGCTGGGTGATGCGCGTTGCGGTGTCGCCGTGGCAAATGCGGCGCGGCGGGTTTCGGTTACGATTGCAGCCGTGAGCGATGCGGGTCCGTTTTCCGTGGCTGTTCTGCCAGGCTTTACAGTGGGTGCATTCACGGGTGGAACTGTTGCGTTCACGTCAGGCGGAAACAGCGGGCAGACATTTTCCGTGATGAGCCACACGCGGACTGGTACGCAGGAGCTGATTGCATTGTGGTCGCCGCCAGCTGCTCCACTGCTGGCTGGAGACGCGGTGACACTGACCGTTGGATGCGACAAACGCTTCGATACCTGCCGCGACAGGTTTGCCAATGCGCCGAACTTCCGGGGCTTTCCGCACATTCCCGGGAATGATTTCATCATGGGGTATGCGGTTTCGGGCGAGACCGGGCTTGATGGCGGCACGTTGACGCCATGAGTGCGGAGCAGGTTGTTTCAATCGCGCGGTCGTGGATCGGCACGCCGTATATCCATCAGGCCTCGCTCAAAGGCGTGGGCTGCGATTGCCTCGGCCTGCTCAGGGGCGTGTGGCGCGAGTTTCACGGGAGCGAGCCTGAATTGCCGCCGCCATACTCTGCGGACTGGGCCGAGGCCTCTGGCCGCGAGACCATGGCGGAAGCCGCCGCACGGCATATGCAGGCCATCGATATCGCGGATTTTGCTGCCGGTGACGTGATCCTTTTCCGCTGGCGGGAGGGATCGCCCGCCAAGCATTGCGCCATCGCGACATCGGGCCGGACCATGGTCCATGCCCATGACGGTGCTGCAGTGACTGAAGTCGCCATCGGCCGCTGGTGGCGACGGCATCTGGTTTTCGCCTTCCGGTTTTCGGGCCTTTGAAATCCAGGGTTACGCTGTTTTCTTCCCTCTCCCGCTTGCGGGAGAGGGTGGCGAGGCGAAGCCGAGACGGGTGAG
>CAXTUM010000070.1:0-9084 GCA_964247205.1 uncultured Beijerinckiaceae bacterium | reverse complement strand
CGCACGCCGTGGTGCTGCTCGTACTTTTCCTTCAGCCCGCGCAGGATCGACACCGTATCTTCCACCGTCGGCTCCGCCACGAACACGGGCTGGAACCGGCGGGCGAGAGCCGCGTCCTTCTCCACATGCTTGCGGTATTCATCGAGCGTGGTCGCACCGACACAATGCAGCTCGCCCCGCGCCAGTGCAGGCTTGAGCAGGTTCGAGGCGTCCATCGCGCCATCGGCCTTGCCCGCGCCGACCAGCGTATGCATTTCGTCGATAAACAGGATGATGCCGCCATCGGCGGACATGACCTCGCTGAGCACAGCCTTCAGCCGCTCCTCGAATTCGCCGCGGTACTTGGCGCCTGCGATGAGCGAGCCCATGTCGAGGGCCATCAGCTTCTTGTGCTTGAGCGATTCCGGCACATCTCCTTCGATGATGCGCAGCGCCAGCCCCTCGACAATCGCCGTCTTGCCGACGCCGGGCTCGCCGATCAGCACAGGGTTGTTCTTGGTCCTGCGCGATAGCACCTGAATCGTCCGGCGGATTTCCTCGTCGCGGCCGATCACTGGATCGAGCTTGCCTTCGCTCGCAGCTTCCGTGAGATCGCGCGCGTATTTCTTCAAGGCGTCATAGGCATTCTCGGCGGTGGCCGAATCCGCCTTGCGGCCCTTGCGGATCGCAGTGACAGCACCGTTGATGCCCTGTGCGGTGACGCCGGAGCTTGCCAACGCCTTGCCAGCCTCGGTATCCTTTTCCAGCGCCAAAGCAAGAAGCAGAAGCTCGACCGTGACAAAGCTGTCACCGGTCTTATCCGCAGCCTTCTCGGCAGAGGCGAACACGCGGGCGAGGCCCGGCGCGACATAGACCTGTCCTGAGGCTGAACCTGTGACCTTGGGCACGCGGGTCAGTGCTAGTTCAGTGAGCTTCAGCGCCTGGCGCGCATCGCCGCCTGAGCGGGTGATGAGGCCGCTGGCCATGCCTTCGGAATCGTCCAGCAATACCTTCAGCAAATGCTCGGGCGCGAATTGCTGGTGGCTCTCGCGCGTCGCGAGGGATTGCGCGGATTGCACGAAGCCGCGCGAGCGTTCTGTGTATTTCTCGAAATTCATGGTTCAGCTTCCCTGGTGAGGCGAAGAGTGAGCGCCGGACCCCCGAAGGCAATCCGGTTGAATGAGATGTAGGAGCGCTCTTCCGTTTATGGAAGGGGTGTGGAATATCATGTTGCCAAGCACGTCTATTGCGCGTCGGTCGGCGCCGCCTTGATCCATGTCAGCATCCACGCACCGCAATCAGGCCCTCCGCAAAGCCCTCCGCATCCTCGCCCCGCTGATCCCCTATGCGGACAGCGAGCCGGTGCTGGAGCGTGCCGCGAAGCTGACGCGCGCTGATCTATCCGTCGGCGCAGCACTGTGGCTGTCCATCGTCGCCCATGTCAGGCACGGGCACACGGAGTATGATGCGCTGCTGGCCGAGGGATACGACCGCGATGCCGCGCGGCATTTCGTGGTGGAGGAAACGGAAGCGGTGCTCCGGCTCTGGGGATGCAGCAAACGCATCGATGTTGAGGCGGAAGAGCAATAGAGCTCACAGAAAACCGCGCACACCGTCCCAAAGCAGCTTCAGTCCGGCGACCGCGAGAAAACAATAACACCAGAGGTAGATTTTCTGCTGGTCAAGCCGGTCATGCAGCAGCTTGCCCGCATAGACACCGAAGGGCACGATCGGCGTGAGCGCCAGCGCCGCCCAGAGCGTCTCAGGGCGTTCAAGCCCCAGTTTGGTGAAGGGCACGAGCTTGATGAAATTGCCCAGCATGAAGACGGCGATGGTGGTGCCTGCATAGACCGTCTTGTCGAGTTGCCGCCCTAGCAGATACATCGCCACTGGCGGTCCGCCCGCATGGGCGATGAAGGTGGTGAAGCCGCTGATCACCGACAGGCCGACGGCTTTTCCCGGCTGCACGCCGTGCGGCGGCGGATTGGACAGACGCCCCTGCAGAAACCAGCGCAGGGTGAAAGTGAGCGTGACCAGCGCAATCATCAGAATGATGTACCGCTTGTCGACCCATTCGAAGACCAGCCATCCGATGGCGATGCCGACGACAAGGCCGAGGCACAGCCACTTCAGATCAGGCCGCGACCAGGTGGAGGGCGGAAAGGCCCTGAGTGCGAAGAGATCCATGAACGCCACGAGCGGGGCCACCACGATGGCTGCGGCGATGGGGTCCATCACCAGCGACAGCATCGGCACGCCGATGATCGCCAGGCCGCCGCCGAACGCGCCTTTGGACGCCGCCATCAGGAATGCGGCCAAAAAGCCGATGGCGTAGAACCATGGGTCGCTCGGAAAGTGGATGAGGAAGTTCTGAAAATTCATGTCCCGCCACGGTGACAGAACCGGGCTGGCACCTCAACCCGGATCAATCAAACAGCGCGTCGATATCATCCTGACCGACATGGCCGATCTGGCCATCTTCGCCCGCCAGTGCCGGGCCTGCCGCCAGAGCATGTGTGCCAAGCGCGCTGCGCTCCTCATTCAGGGCCTCGATCTCCGAAGCCATGATCGTCGATAGCGAATCAAGGCCGCCCCAGATCTCCGCCATGCGACCGACGCGTCCTTCCACGAAATTCAGCGTCTCGCACACCCGCGTGATGCGCTGTCCCGTCAGGTCCTGGAAGTTGCAGGCCTCATAGACCGACATGACAACCGCGGCGATCTCGCCCGCGCGTTTCTTCATGCCCTCTTTGGTCGTCTCGCTCTGGATGACCCCCGCGAGAATTTCGATGCGCTCGGCTGCGGCAAGGATGTTGTTGGTCGCCCCTTCGGTATCAAGAACGACAGCGCCAAGCTCGCCAGCCGCATGATGCACGGTCACGGTGCGGGGATTGTTGGCATGAAGTGAAACCACCTGACGCTTGGTTTCGCGGATCGCAGTCTGGATGACTTCCATCTCGTCCCGAAGCTTCATCACCTCGACCACTTCGCGGCGGTAGGCTTCCGCGATGTTGGAGACAATGGACTGCGTGGGCTGGAGCATCGTGCCAAGCTCGTCGAGCTTGTTCAGGACCCGGCGAATGTCGGCGGACTCGGGAATGGCAGCCGTCGGTTCAAAAACCGCGAAGGCCTGCTCCTCTGGCGCCGCCTCGTGCGGCATGGATTTTTCGATGGTGAAGGTCTTGCGTGACAGCGTCATCATGGCCCCGGCAGTCTTTGAATGATGCCTAGCCCGGCCATGGTTAAAATACCGTTCAAAGCAGCCGACATTAACCGAAGGGAAACCACGCGTCTTCAGAGCCCGGAAACCATGCGGCCCTGTTCTTCACGACTTGGCAAGCATAACGGAAATCAAACAGCATATCAGTGATTTAAGTCATCCGTTTTCAGTTTTGTTAATTGTTGAAAACCGCTTCTGGGCTAATCTTGTGATGTCGGGACATGCAGGCCATGCAGGCGTCTCCCGATCCCCTTCGTGTCGCGTATTGAAGGTTCACCATGAAACACACAGCTCCTCTTGCAGGCGCAGCGATGGCTGCCGTCCTGCTCACGGGAACGGCTGCCCTGGCCGATCCCTATGCCCGCTCCGGCGGCCAGTCCGCCATGGGCGGCGGCTTCATCGAAATGATGATGACCGGGCGCAATCCCGGCCGCGCGCAACCTGCCTACTCCCAGCAATCTGCCCAGCCTCTGCCGCAGGCCCACCAAGCCTATGCCCCGGCCTTCCAGGGCGGGCAGCTTCCCATGGAGCCGCAGCCTGTCGCGAGGCCTTATCCCGGCCAGCAGCAGGCGGCCCTGAACCCGGATTACCGGCAGGTCGAGCGGGCGATGGACCCGATGTATCTGCCTCAGGTCGTGGATTATGCGGGCTCGCACAGTGCCGGCACCATCGTCATCGATACGCCCAACAAGTTCATGTATCTCGTCGAGGGCAACGGGCGCGCCCGACGCTACGGCATCGGCGTGGGCCGCCCCGGTTTCGAATGGGCCGGCGTGAAAACCATCACCCGCAAGGCGGAATGGCCGGACTGGCGCCCGCCCGCCGAGATGCTCAGGCGCCGCCCTGATCTGCCGCGCTATATGGCGGGCGGACCGGAAAACCCGATGGGCGCGCGCGGCCTGTATCTTGGATCATCGCTCTATCGCATCCACGGCACCAACGAGCCGCATACCATCGGACAGGCGGTTTCATCCGGCTGCATCCGCATGCGCAACGAGGATGTCACCGATCTCTATGGTCGCGTGCGCGTGGGAACCAAAGTCATCGTCATGTGATGATATAAGGATCGGCGTCTGGGGCGGGGGGCTGCCCGAGATGCTGCGTCGACCCGGCGGCGGAGCCAACCCGCGCCGGGGTGGACAGGAGCGGGGCCGTTCGCATCACATGCGAGCGGCCCCTGCTGTTGTTGGGAGCTCCCAATGTTCAGATCTGAACGTTCTTCGCAGCGGTCTTTTCATCGCCCGTGTTGGGCGTACCACGCGGCTCGATCAGCATGAGATGGCATTCCTCTTCTGCCACTGGACAGTGCTCAACACCCTTGGGGACCACATAGAGTTCGCCGGGACCAAGCGTCACATCACCGTCCATGAGCCTGATCGTCAGCTGACCCTTGAGGACCAGAAAAAAATCATCCGTATCGGGATGGGAATGCCAGTTGAATTCACCCTTCACTTTCACGACCATCACATCGTTGCCGTTGTATCCGGCAACGATCTTCGGGCTCCAGTACGACGTGAAAGCCGAAAGCTTCTCGCCAAGATTGACGGGTGACGCCATCACACGAACTGACTCAATCCCGGGACCGATCCCACGATCGCGCCCATGGCGTCCTCGCCGGCCTTCTCGCGGCCGAAAGCGAAGAGCTCCTTGCCGACATCGCCCATCTGGCCCATCGACAGGCCCGCACCCATCAGCTGCTGGCCGAGGCCCATCACGCCGCCGCCGCCCATCATGCCCATGAGGCCGCCAAGAACACCGCCGCCGCCGCTGCCTGCATGTTCCGCGATCAGGTCCGAGGCGCCCGGCATGGCTTCCAGCATCTGGCCCACTTCGGCTGCGGGGCCTTCCTTCTGCAGGAAGCCCAGGATGAGGCCGACAGCCTTCTGTGCGAGACCGGCATCGATTCCGACATTGGCCACGAGGCGGTTGATGAGTTCGTCCATATTATCCTCCGTCGGGAGCACATCCGACGCTCCGTTTCTGCGAAAGCCCTATGACAGGCTCCAGATAAACCGCAAGTGAATTGAGTTCACGTCTGAACGATATGACCTCACGGCACGACGTTCACGATCCATTTCACACCTTGAAAAACATCAAAGAGCTTCTGCCCGGAAGGCGACAGCTTCTCACCAACGTATCTGACATGGAAGCTGTCCGGTCCAATATAGCCTGCACGCGGAACGTAGCTGTAAGAGACCCAATCAATGCGCGTCAGTTTCCCATGGCGCGGTTGCTCTATGAACTGCATCTCCCTCAGCCGAAACTCTTCTGTCGTCAGTCGACGACCGCAGCCACCGCCTGTCTTGATCGTCATCACTGCTGAGACATCGAAGTTATTGGCGAAAACAAGATCTCCGGTCCTGCAGGTGTTTGGAGTTTGTGCCAGGGCGGGAACAGCCGACGCCATGAATGCCAGACCAACGAAAGCAAGGCCTTGAACGAATCGCATCACGTTGACTTCCTGAAATGACTTCTTGCCATTTTGCTGAACATTGTACCGAAATCAACCGCTCTCAATCATCCGCAACATCCGCCCAAAGGCGGCTGGCGAAGCGATTCCACACGGTCTATAGGGTTCCCAAACACGGGGACAAAACCATGGCGAATATTCCGGCTGGCACAATTCTGGTGGGCAAGAGCCCCAACGGATTGCAGGCACTGACACTCAAGCTGGCGAACCGCCACGGGCTCGTCACGGGCGCGACCGGCACAGGCAAGACCGTAACTTTGCAGACTTTGGCCGAAGGCTTTGCCGCCGAGGGCGTGCCCGTCTTCGCCGCAGACATCAAGGGTGATCTGTCCGGCCTTGGCGCACCGGGGCGCGGCGAACCGCATTTCGTCAAGCGTATGGAAGAGATGGGCCTGAAATATCAGGCTGATGAATTTTCCGTCGTGTTCTGGGATCTCTTCGGCGAGCAGGGTCATCCGATCCGCGCCACCGTCGCCGAGATGGGTCCGCTACTGATCGCCCGGCTGCTGGAACTGAACCCGACACAGGAAGGCGCACTCAACATCGTCTTCAAATACGCCGACGACAACAAGATGGCGCTGCTCGATCTCAAGGACCTGCGCTCGCTGATCGCCGAGATTGCCCAGGACAACGTCCTGCAGTCGCAGCTGATGGCGACCTACGGCAACATCTCGGACCAGACCATCGGCGCGATCCAGCGCCAGTTGCTGGTGCTGGAGAATCAGGGTGCGGCGAACTTCTTCGCCGAGCCTGCGCTGGACATCATGGATTTCATGCGCACCGACCGCGACGGCAGGGGCATCATCAATATCCTGGCCGCCGACAAGCTGATGAAATCTCCCAAGCTCTACGCGACGTTCCTGCTGTGGATGCTGTCGGAGCTGTTCGAGAACCTGCCGGAGGTGGGCGATCCCGAGAAGCCAAAGCTCGTCTTCTTCTTCGACGAAGCGCATCTGCTGTTCAACGATGCGCCCAAGCCGCTGCTGGATGCGGTGGAAACCGTGGTGCGCCTCATCCGCTCCAAGGGCGTCGGCGTCTATTTCGTCACGCAGAACCCGCTGGATGTGCCCAACACGGTCCTGGCCCAGCTTGGCAACCGCGTGCAGCATGCGCTGCGCGCCTTCACGCCGCGCGACCAGAAGGCCGTGAAGGCTGCCGCCGACACTTTCCGCCAGAACCCCAAGTTCAAGACCGAGACCGTGATCACCGAGCTTGCTGTCGGCGAGGCGCTGGTCTCGATGCTGGAGGGCAAGGGCACGCCGATGATGGTGGAGCGCACCTTCATCAAGCCGCCGACCGCGCAGGTCGGACCGATTTCCCCAGCCGAGCGCAAGCAGGCGATGCAGAAGTCGGGCCTGTCGGGCAAATACGACACCACCATCGACCGCGAGAGCGCCTACGAAATCCTGCAGAAGAAGCATCAGACACCGGCACAGGAATCAGGCGGCGCAGGCGGCATGTTCGGCAACATTCTTGGCGGCATCTTCGGCGGCGGAGCTGCCCCGCAAACGGGTCCGCGCGGCGGCGCGGTTCGCCAGCAGCAATCCGTGGGCGAAAAGATGGTCAACTCCGCCGCCCGATCCGTGGCGACATCCGTCGGGCGTCAGGTCGGCACGGCCATTGTGCGGGGTATTCTTGGCAGCCTGCTTGGCGGACGGCGGTAGATCCTGTCGACCAGAGTTACCTGAACCAGCCGCCGCTGCCGCCGCCCGTGCGGCGCGCGCCGTCAACGGCTGTGCGGTTGTTGGGATCGACGATCAGGCTTTTCTGGAAGCTCTCGTTCGCTTCCTTGGTGTTGCCAAGTCCCTCGAAGGCAATGCCGCGCTGCGCCCAGGCATCGGCATTCTTGTTGTCGACATTGAGCGCCGCATTGAAATCCTCGATGGCCAGCTGGAACTTTCCAGCGTTGATCAGGCTCTGGCCCCGGCCCAGATAGGGCGGCGCGACATAGGGGTTGCGGTCGATGGCTCCGTCGAAATCAGCGATGGCGCGGGTGTGGTCGCCGAGCGCCTGATGGGCAAGGCCGCGCCCGTGGTAGGCTTCCGCCCCTTCCCGGTTGAGCTGGATCGCGCGGTTATAGTCGGCAATCGCCGCCTGGTTGTCGCCCTGTCCGCGCACCAGATTACCGCGGGCGAGATAGGCCGGGCCGTAGTTCGGATCGATGGAGATGGCGCGGTTGAAATCCTGCAGCGCTGCATCCGCGCGTCCGGTCTGGCGGCTGGCGAGCCCCCGGTTGAGGAACGAAGGCGCCTGGTTGGGGTCCAGCTGGATCGCCTTGTTGAAATCGCTGATCGCCTCGTTGAAGCGTCCGGCGCGGGCATAGGCGGCGCCGCGCGTGTTATAGGCCGTCGCGTCATTGGGATTGCGGCTGATGACTTCCGTCAGCGAACCAATGTTGTTCTGGGACGCATTGGGATTGGCGTTGTTGGGATCATCCAGTTCGGCAAAGCGTGGACCGCGCTGGCCCGATCCGCCGACGCCACCATCAAAGGTGCCGCAGCCCGCCAGGGCAACAGCCAAGCCAGCCACCGCAAGGCCACGGCGGAATTCCTGGAATGTCAGACCTGTCACCGTCACCTGCATCGCATCACCTGCTACTCAAGACCCCCATTCAAGGCGGCCCTGAAACGAGAAAGCGCCCGTGTTGTGACACGAGCGCCTTTAATATTGGGTGAACCATACGGGTTCCCCCTGAAATCGATCACGGACGGGGGGAAGCTCCACCCGAAGAACCCGCTCCCGGCGACCGCGCACCGGGACCACCTGCACGGGCGGGCGGACGCGGCTTGGCGACGATGCCGCCCTCGCGCTCGGCACGCTTGCGGGCCAGCTTGCGGGCACGGCGCACGGCCTCGGCCTTTTCGCGAGCCTTCTTCTCCGACGGCTTCTCGTATTGCCCGCGCAATTTCAGCTCGCGGAAGATGCCTTCACGCTGCATCTTCTTCTTCAGCACACGCAGTGCCTGATCGACATTGTTTTCGCGGACGAGAACCTGCACCGGATTGACCTTTGTTTCTGTCGGTGGATAGCCAATGAATGAAGAAAAGGCGCAAACCTTCTCCATAAGGGCGACGAGCTACCAGAAACGGGATTTTCCGTCAATCGCGAGCGTCGGCAGAATCACTATTGCGACAGCAGCCGCGTGACATGCCCCATCTTGCGGCCCGGCCTGGCCTCTCCCTTGCCGTAAAGATGCAGCTGCACGCCGGGCTCCGCCAGCAAGTCCCGCCAGCGTTCGGCATCGGCGCCGATCAGATTCGTCATCTCGACCGACGGCGCACGCAAGGCCGTCGATCCCAGCGGCAACCCGGTTATGGCGCGCACATGCTGTTCGAACTGCGATGTATCCGCGCCGTCCAGCGTCCAGTGGCCGGAATTGTGCACGCGCGGCGCGATCTCGTTGACGTAAAGCGTC
>CAXTUM010000069.1:0-9088 GCA_964247205.1 uncultured Beijerinckiaceae bacterium | reverse complement strand
GAAGGCCGCGATGGTGCTGTCGCCCGGACCTATCTCACCTCGGACACCGGCAAGGTCTACACGATGCTTGCGCATGCGGCAGGGCGCTTCGAGTAAACGCAGCACAGGCCGGACATAAAAAATCCCGCCGGACCATATGGTTCAGGCGGGATTTTCATGTTGATGGGGCGAAGCGGCTGTTAACCTACGGCTGAAGCCCATGCCGTGATATCTGCAAGAACGCGCCCCAGCGCCCGATCCAGCGCCTGCGATGCGCCCGGTCCATCAATGGCGCCGACAGCGGCCGATGCCGTGAAGAGCCTGGCATTGCTGACCGCACCATTGCTGGCGTTCACCAGCTTCACGGCCAGCTCCACAAAAGCATCGCGCGTTGTCTCGCGGATCTCGAAGGACCGGATATCCAGAAGCAGCTGGTATGTTCCCGCCAATCTGTCTCCCGGACGGCCGACGGCGGCGCGTCCGCTGTTTTCGAAGGTCTGGATCAGGCGTGTCTGGACCAGGCGCGGCAGCCTGTCGGACCATTGCGCCCTTGGCAGATACGTCAATTCGGCATTGGCCGCACGGACAACGATCCTTTCACTGTCCAGCGTGGAGACGGTAGTAGGCTCCGAAACAACGATGGCATTCCTGCCGCCGCCACTGCGCCTCAAGCCTTCGCGGGGTGCGGAGAGGTCGAAGGTTGTGGGCGCGGGCCCACCGCCGCAGCCTGCAAGCGGCAACGCGGCAGAGGCGACGGTCATGGCCAGAACGGAGCGGCGGGAAAATTCAGTCATGCGGGCAAAACAGCGGGAAAGAATGTTGCACTATCGCTGCCCTGCATATTCCGGAACAGACGGTTTACCACCAGTGATGATCTGCGAGGGATCGCGGCTGATGCTGCGCACCGCGCGGTTGACCTCGTTGACGGCGCGGCGTGCATCGGCGGCCAGCGCCTCGACATCCCGTCCGCCGGAACTGGTGAGGCGGTTGATGCCCGCTGTGATTTCCTGCGTGCGGCGATCCAGGCTGCGCGCCAGTTTCTCGATGGATTTCGCCATTTCAGTGAAATCAGCGGCACGCCCGTTGACGTTCTCCACGAGGTCACGAAACGAGCGGGCAGCGGAACCGACTTCGGCAAAAGCGCTCTTGCCTTCACCTTCGTTGGAGCCGAGAAAACGAGAGGCTGCCACGAGCACACCATCGACCTTTTCGGAAGCAACGCGCAAGGTTGCCGAGATTGCTGCAATATCCTGAAGCGCCTTGTCCGTCGCGGCCGTATTGTTGCCGAAGACGGTGGTGATCCTGTCGATGTTGTCAACTGCGCGGCCGATCTTCTGGCTGTCGAGCGCCTTTGCAATGCGGTCAATCTCCGTGAAGGCGGAATCGAGCTTCTGCGATGTCTCGGACAGACGCTTGGTCAGAACGGCGCCGTCGGCGAGAATTCCGGCAATGTTGCTGCGGTTGTCGGCCAGTCCCTGCGTGAATGCCTCCGCATTGGTGATTGTGCGGTTCACGCTGCCTGTATTGAGACCGCGCAGAATATCCTCAGCCGCGGTGGAAAGGGTCTCGAGCCGTCCCGAGAGCGAGGAAATGCGCTGTGACGTCTCGCCAACGGAGGACAGGAACGCCCCGACACCAGCGGAATTGTCCGCCAGCGCCTTGGCGAAAGTCTCGATGCTCTTCACCGTGCCGCCGATTGAACTCTCATTGTCCGCCACGATTTTTTCAACCTTGGCGAGGATTGCATCGGTGCGCGTCGCCAGCCTTTGCGCAGTTTCGAGGATATCCTGAAAGTCCGAGCGGTCGGCGTAGATCACGGCGCGGCCCCCGTCAGGCGCGACCAGCGCCGGAGCGCCGCCCGTTCCGCCCGACATCTGCACGGATGCCTGTCCCGTGAGACCCTGATACTCGAGGCGGGCGCGCGTATCGGTCTTGACCGGTGTTTTCTGGTCGATCTCGATGATCGCCATGACACGGCTGGGATCATTAGGGACAAGATCGATAGCGCTGACCTCTCCGACCCGCAAGCCGTTGAAACGCACGACCGAGCCCCTGTTAAGGCCGGAAACCGAGCCTGTGAAGATCACGCGGTAGCTCACTTTCTGGCTGCTGGAGCGACCTGCCGAGAACCAGTAGACGAAGCCGAGCATCCCGGCGAAAACCGCCAGGGTGAAAAGGCCGATCAAGGCATAATTGGCTCTGGTCTCCATTCCGTTTCCGTCTTGTCCGCGCTAGCGGCTTCCCAGTGTCCGATGGGCGCGCGGCCCGGTGAAATACGCCTTAAGCCAGGGATGGGTTGCATGGACCATGGCATCCATGTCGCCCGAGGCCAGAACCTTGCCTTCTCCCAGCGCCACGATGCGATCACAGATCGTTCCGAGGCTGTCGAGATCGTGCGTTACCATGAACACTGTCAGGCCCAAAGTCTTCTGCATTGTCGCGGTCAACTCGTCGAAATCCCCAGCTCCGATTGGGTCCAGCCCCGAAGTCGGCTCGTCCAAGAAAACGATTTCCGGGTCAAGCGCCAGAGCCCGGGCCAGCGCCGCGCGCTTGATCATGCCGCCGGAGAGCTCGGACGGGAACTTGTCGCCGGCATCGGCTTTCAGGCCGACCATCTCGATCTTCATCACCGCAAGATCGTCCAGCATGGCGTCCGACAGGTCGAGATGCTCGCGCATCGGCAGCTGGATGTTCTGCTTCACGGTGAGCGACGAGAACAATGCACCCTGCTGAAAAAGAATTCCCCATCTCTTTTCAACACCTTGACGTTCTTTTTCAGACAAGGTCTCCATGTTATTTCCGAAAATACGGATCGTCCCGCGTTTCTTGGGCAGGAGGCCGACAATTGTCCGCATCAAAACCGATTTGCCGGTGCCGGACGCGCCGACCACGCCCAGAATCTCGCCGCGGAAGACATCCAGCGAGAGGCCGTCATTGACCAGGCGGTCGCCAAAGCCGACGGCGAGGTCCTGTACCTCGATCACCTTTTCGCGCGTGCCGATGCCCTGTTTGCCATTGTCTGCCGCCATCATCGCCTCAGTATTTGATCGCAGCGAAGAACATGGCGAAAAGCCCATCGACGACGATGACCATGAAAATGGCCTTCACAACGGAGGCCGTGGTCTGCTGTCCCAGTGATTCGGCTGAGCCCTTCACCGCCATGCCCTCGATGCTGGCGATCAGGCCGATCACCAGCGCCATCACGGGCGCCTTGATGATGCCGACCATGAAGGTGTTGGTGCTGATCGCCCCCTGGAGGCGCGTGAGAAAGACGTCGGGGCTGACATCGCCGTAGACCCACGCCACAAGCCCGCCGCCGAACAGCCCGGCCATCGAAGCGATGAATGTCAGCATCGGCAGGCAGAGGATCAGCGCCAGAATGCGCGGGACGATCAGCACTTCCATGGGATCAAGTCCCATGGTGCGCAATGCATCGATCTCCTCGCGCATCTTCATGGAGCCGATCTCCGCCGTGATGGCGGAGCCCGAGCGCCCCGCAATCATGATGGAGGTCAGCAGCACGCCCAGTTCCCGCAGGATGAGAATCCCCAGAAGGTCCGCCACAAAGGCCGTGGTTCCGAATGTCCTGAGCTGGAAAACGGATTGCTGGGCGATGATTCCACCCACGAGGAATGAGATAAGAGCGATGATGGGCACCGAGCGGAAGCCGAACATCTCGATCTGTTTCACGATCGCCGGCCAGCGGAAGCGGCTGGGTTGGAGAATCATCCGGCCCAGAGCCGCAACAAAGCCGCCGAGGAAACTGGTGCCTCCCGCGATATCCTTGCCAATTCCGGCCATTCCCTTGCCGACATCGACAAGCAGATCGACCAGCGTGATGGATGTTGCCGGTTTTTGAGGTGTCGCATGCGTGCCCGCCTCGGCAAGCAGGATTTCGTGGCTGCGCGACATGCCGGTAAAGGCGAGTTTACGCCCCATGGCTTCCTGTCCGCTGCGCAGGCGTGACAAGGATAATGCGCCGAGCGTATCGAAGGTCGCGATGCCCGAAAAATCCACGGTGAAGGATTTTCCAGAGATGTCTGCAGCCTTTTTCAGGAGATCTTCGACGGTCCGGCCGTGGCGCATGGTCCAGTCGCCGGTAAGCAGCAGCGTGTCGCCGGCATTGCCGCTGGCGATCTGCATGGCAGGCGCCACGCTCTTGTCCCTCAAATGCGACGTCTCTTGCAACCGCAACAATCCTTGCGTCCAATGCAGGCAGACATGGCCTGTCACAGGGCGAAAGACAACTGGCTTCATGTCCTGATGCACCGGCCAGATCATGCGAGGAATGCGCATATAGACAGGACTGCGTAACTCTTCGTTAGGGTAACCATGGCTCACTGCAGGCGTTGAAGCTTGCGATATGTGCTCCGCGCCATATCGCAACGTCATGTTTGGAACATGTGATGTCTGGTATTTTGGCGCAACGCCCGGGGTCCGAGGCCGATTACGAGGCCATCGAACTCGCTGTGATGGAAACGGACCGCGGTCGCTGGTTCCTGAACGAATATGCGAAGCGGAACCGCCATGCGGACACCGATGTGCTGCTGACAGCCCTGTCACGGATCGAGAAATCGGTGGCAGCGCATCGCGAGCCGACGCAGATCGACCAGTTCAGGCTGGACGTGCTGGAGATGTCGAAGGCCATTGCACGCACCCATGTCGAGATCGCGGCGATCAAGCCGGATGATGCGACTGGCGGGCGCTTTGTCGTGGCCTCGGGAGAGCTTGATTCGATCGTATCGGCCACCGAAAGCGCTACATCGGATATTCTCGCAGCCGCCGAGCGCGTGCAGGAGGCCGCATGGACCCTGCGCGAGGCCGAGGCCAATGCCGCGCTCTGCGACATGCTGGATGAGCGCGCGACCGAAATTTACATGGCCTGCTCGTTTCAGGACCTCACTTCGCAACGCATCCGCAAGGTGATCGACGCGCTTGGCTTTCTGGAAAAGCGCGTGAATGCGATGGCTGATATCTGGCAGTTCGGCGACGAGGCATCCGTGGGCGATACGGCTGATGGCACAAGCGGCGCCACAGAGTCATCGGAACCCAGCATGAGCCAGGCAGATGTCGATTTCGCCCTGGTGGAAGTCGGGATCAATGAATCCGATGTCGGTGCCAACCATGGCGAACTGGACGCGACGAGCGCCGTGACCCAGCCGGAACCATTCGATGCAATGGAAATCGTCGCAGTGCAGTTGGCTGCTGAAGCGCAAGATGCAGATGATGTGTCGGCACAATCTGCGGCCTCAAGCGACGATATCGACGAGATTCTGTTCTCGCAGCCCGATCCTGACGAAGATATCCCGCTTCAGTCTGCCCCGGGCGAGCATCTGCAGCTTGTTCACAGCCAGCCCGAGGTTGATCACGCAATCCGCAAGGTCAGGACCGGGGCGGAACTCTCCGCGGATGAAGCGGCCAAGGCGCTGGATGCGCTCAAGAGCATGTCGGTGGAAGAGCGGACGCGCCTGTTCAGCTGATGAAGTTGTCGGACAAATCGCCATTGAGGCTTCGTTCAAGGGTTGCGTGGCCGTGAGCGAGGGTTGATAGTCAGGCATCCCGGTTTCCTCCTGTTACCCAATTCCATTGCCTCCCGCCCATGTTCGCTGGCATCAGCCTCAAGCTTGTCTCAACGCTCGCCTTCACCTTCATGTCGGCTTGCGTGAAGCTGATTGGAGCCGCGCATCCGGGTGATCCGCTGTACTATCCCGTGGGGCAGACCGTATTCTGCCGTTCGCTTTTCGCGCTGATCCCGGTCTTTATCTGGCTTGGATGGAAGGGAGAGCTGCAGGCAGCGTTCAGGAATTCGAGTATCCGCAACCATGCGCGCCGCGGCTTTTTCGGTTCCATCGGCATGTTTTCCGGCTTTACCGGGCTGCTGCTGCTGCCGCTCGCAGATGCCACAGCAATCAGCTATGCCGCGCCGCTCTTCACCGTAGTCCTCGCGGCGGTCATCCTGAAGGAACGGGTGAGAATTTACCGCTGGAGCGCTGTCGGAATCGGCTTTGTGGGTGTGCTGGTCATGCTCATCCCGTATTTCGGCGCTGCTGTTCCTGTGGGCGACATGCGCATCACGGGCGCCAGTTTCGCCATGCTGGGCGCTGTCTGCGCCGGGTTCGCCACGATCGAGACGCGCAAACTGACGCAGAACGAAAGCACGGGCTCCATCGTGTCGTTTTTCATGATCCTGACGACGCTGATCGGGCTCTCGACCATTGTGCTGGGGTGGATCCACCCGCTGTTCGTCTGGCATGTGCCGACATTGCGTGACGCATTCCTGCTCGTGCTGATGGGAGTTATGGGCGGCATCGGCCAGATCACGCTGACACAGTGCTTCCGGTATGCCGATGCCTCGCTGCTGGCCCCGTTTGATTATGTCAGCATGGTCTGGGCTATCGGGGTTGGCTGGTTCCTGTTCGGAGAATTGCCGGAAACCATCGTGATCGCCGGGGCGTCTGTCGTTGTTGCGGCCGGTATCTTCGTGATCTGGCGCGAACGGCAGCTTGGTCTGGATCGCAGGCGGCAGAAGGAAAGCGGACCAAGCCGCGCCATCTGATGATCCGGGAGATGCGGTTCACTTGAAACCAGCACTGTTTTGCGGCACATATCGTTCTGACTAATGAACGATATTGTTCTTAAAGCGGAACGCGCGCGATGGGTATCGAAGGCAAGGAACGGGCGAAGACGATGGATGCCGGAGTGGTGGCCCTTTCCGGCCAGCTCGGGCGTACGATCCAGCGGCTGCGCAAGACCTACAACATGTCGCTGTCGGAACTGGCGGATCAGTCCGGAGTCGCCAAGTCAATCATCAGCCAGATCGAGCGCAACGAGACCAATCCCACGCTGGCCACGATCTGGCGGCTGTCCCAGGCGCTCGATGTCTCGATCGACCGCTTTCTGGTGCAGAGCGACGAGGAGCCCTTTGTCGAGAAATCCACCCGCAACGACACGCCGGTGCTGACCTCGGACGACGGCAAATGCCGGATCACCATCATCGGCTGGATCAAGACGGTGGAATGGCTGCAATGGTATGATTTCGAAGCCCAGCCCGGCGGCGTGCTCGAATCAGATGCGCATCAGCGGGGCTCCATCGAGTGCCTGTCGGTGCTCTCAGGCGAGCTGGAGGTCGAGGCGGGCGGCATCATCGATACGGCGAAAGCGGGCGAAACCCTGCGCTACCGCTGCGACCGGCCCCATGTCATCCGCAACAAGGGGAACGAGGCGGCACGGGCGACGATGGTGTGTATTCTGAAAGCTGCGGTGATGGAGTGAGGGAAATCGGGATGTCGGACAATCTGACCCCTTCCCAGCCTCCATTCCCGTGCTAGTCTCTCATTATCCCCACCGAGGCATTCCCCATGACGATTCATCCCGGCGATATGAAGAAATTCGGCATTGGCCAGCCCGTCCGCCGGGTGGAAGACCGGAAATTCATCACCGGCATGGGACAATACACCGATGACATTTCGCCGGTGAAGGCCGCGCATGCCTTCGTTCTGCGCTCGCCGCAGGCGCATGCGACGTTCACGATCACGGATATCGCGGCGGCGAAGGCCGCCAGGGGCGTGCTCGGCGTTTTCACTTCCGAGGATATCAGGGACATGGAAGGCGTGGCCTGCCAGGCACCCATGCAGAAGGCCGACGGCAAGACCATGGAAGCGCCGGAATGGCCGCTTCTGTGCAAGGGCAAGGTGATGCATGTGGGCGATGCGGTGGCGTTCATCGTGGCGGATACGCTGGCGCAGGCGCGCGATGCGGCGGAACTGATCACCATTGATTACAAGGCGATGCCTGTCGTCACCACGATTGCGGATGCGATCAAGCCGAAGGCGGTGACGGTGTGGGGAGACGTGGCTCCCGGCAACGTGGCCTATGACCAGACCATCGGCAACAAGGACAAGGCGGATGCCGCATTCGCCAAGGCGGCGCATGTGGTGAAGCTGACGGTCGAGAACAACCGGCTTGTCACGAACTACATGGAGACACGCTCCGCCATCGGCGAATATGATGCGAAATCAAAGCGCTACACGCTCACTCTGGGCTCGCAGGGCGTGCATGGCATTCAGGGTTCTGTCGGCAAGATCATGGGCGTCGGCCCGGACAAGCTGCGCGTGATCACGCCGGATGTCGGCGGCGGTTTCGGCACCAAGAGCTTCAACTACCGGGAATATCCGCTGGTGCTCTTCGCCGCGAAGGCGCTGGGCCGTCCGGTGAGATGGAATCAGGAGCGCACGGAGCATTTCCTGTCTTGCGCGCAGGGCCGCGACAATCTCACAACGGCGGAAATGGCGCTGGATGCGCGTGGCCGGTTTCTGGCCATGCGCGTGCATATCCTCGGCAATCTGGGCGCGTATGCCTCGCAATACGGGCCTTATATCCCGTGGCTCGGCGCGACGATGGCGACCGGACCCTATGATATCAAACAGATGTTCGTGCGCTGCCAGGGCATCTACACCCATACGGTTCCGGTGGATGCCTACCGCGGCGCGGGGCGGCCAGAGGCTGCCTATGTTCTGGAGCGGTTGGTGGATGCCTGCGCCCGCCAGACCGGCATCAAGGCGGAGGTGATCCGGGCCCGCAATTTCGTGAAGCCATCGTCGATGCCGTACAAGACGCAGACCAAGCGCACCTATGATGTCGGCGAATTCGAGGGCCACATGAGTGCGGCGCTGGAGAAAGCCGACCACAAGGGTTTTGCCGCGCGCCTCAAGGCCTCGAAAAAGGCGGGCAAACTGCGCGGCTTCGGCTTTGCCAGCTACATCGAATGCACGGCCTGGGGCTCGGGCGAGGATGTCGAGGTGTCACTGGGCAAGGACGGCAAAGTGACGCTGCTGATCGGCACGCAATCCAACGGGCAGGGCCACATGACGGCCTATGCGCAGGCCGTGAGCCAGGCGCTTGATATCCCGCCTGAGTCGATCACTGTCATTCAGGGCGATACGGACCGGGTGAAGACCGGCCATGGCACGGGCGGATCAAGGTCTATCCCCGTGGGCGCCGTGTCGGCCTATCGCGCTTCGGAAGGCCTCGCGGACAAACTGAAGGAGCTTGCGTCCGAGAAACTGGAAGCAGCGGTGGCCGATCTGGTGCTGGGCGGCGGCAGCGTGAC
>CAXTUM010000068.1:0-9135 GCA_964247205.1 uncultured Beijerinckiaceae bacterium | reverse complement strand
CCGGTAGAGCAGCGACAGGATCATGGTGTTGATGGCGACGGACTTGCCCGACCCCGTGGTGCCCGCGACCAGGAGATGCGGCATCTTGGCGAGTTCCGCCACCACGGGCTCGCCGCCGATGGTCTTGCCCATGGAGAGCGCCAGCTTGTGGCTGGATTTCTCGAAATCGGCGCTGCCGATGAGTTCGCGGAAATAGACCGTCTCGCGGCGCTGGTTCGGCAATTCGATGCCGATGGCGTTGCGGCCGGGAACGACGGCCACGCGGGCGGAGATTGCCGACATGGAGCGCGCGATATCATCGGCAAGGCCAATGACGCGCGAAGATTTCGTGCCGGGCGCGGGTTCCAGCTCATACAGCGTGACCACGGGGCCGGGGCGGACATTGATGATCTCGCCCTTGACGCCGAAATCATCGAGCACGCCTTCCAGCAAACGGGCGTTCTGCTCCAGCGCGTCCTCCGAGATCGTCACCACATTGGTGCGCTTGGGCTCGTTCAGCAGCGACAGCGGCGGCAGTTCATAGGTGTCGCGGCCCAGCAGATCGGGCTGCGCCTCGCGCGTCTCGCGCTTGCCGGGTTTAACCGGCGCGGGCGTCTGCGCGACGCGGCTGGCCGGGCGGGCGGAGGATGCAACGGGAAGTTCGTCATCTTCATCGGAATATGCCGGTTGTGCTGTGCGCGGCGTAGCTTGCGGTAGGGGCTCTGGCTCATCACCAAAGGAAGGCTCCAGACGCTGACCAGCCATGCGGCGCTTTGCTGCGGCCTGAAGCGCCTCGATGGCCGCGCGTTCGCCGGGCCGGGCGGAATCGAGCGGGGCTTCCAGACTGGTGTGCAAAGGCGCGGGTTCCTCCCTCAGGAGACCCAGCCTGCGCTTGGCGGATTGCTGCAAGGCGAAGACGGCCGCTCCGTAACCTGCTGTTTTCGCGGGACTTTCCATCACGGACGCTGATGGAGCATGCGCCACAGATTCCGCCTCGGACAGAGCCGCACCCCGTCGCTGATACACCGGTGCTGCCACCTCGGACATGGTTTCACGTGAAACAACGGGTTCCCGCTGCAGCACAGGCTCGCGGCGCGGCACCGGCATCTGGCGACCACCTCCTGCCATGGCATAGGCCGACTGGTCATCCCGCGTGGCTTTTTCCACCATGGTGCGGGCACCTGTTGCGATCTTGTGACCTGCGCCTTCGCGGAAGGCTTTCACCGATCTGGCAACGGCACGCGCCGTCACGGCCACGCCATGGATGGCGGTTCCGACCAGCACGATGGAGCGGCTCGGCTCATCGTCGCGGTGCTCGTCCTCGTCCAGATCGGAGTGGCGGCGCACTCTCGCCTCGTCCTCGGCATCCCCGGCGACAGATGCGGGATCGCGGGTCATGGCAAAGTGAAGCGCGATGATCGCGACACCGGCGAACAGCAGCGCGGCGATGATCTTGGCGATGCCGCTCGTGCCCATCAGCATCAGCGGCAGGCGCTCGATGCCGTCGCCCACCGCACCGCCCAGGCCTGTGGGCAGCGGCCAGCTGTCGGCGCGCGGCAGCAGCGAGGCAAAGGCCGCCGCAGCAAAAACGCCCAGAACCCACGCGGCAAGCCGCGCAAAGATACGGTCCAGCGCCCGGTGCTTCATCAGGGCGAGACCCCAGACCGCAACCGGGGCGAGAACGGCAAGGATGGCCACGCCGAACAGCTGGATCGCGATATCGGATACGACGGCGCCGGGCATGCCCAGCCAGTTCTTCACCGGATTGTCGACGGCATGGTTGAAGCTGGGGTCGCGCACGGACCAGGACATGAGAGCGATGGCCAGAACGGCGGCCACGACCACAAGGGCGACACCGACAATCTCGGCAAAGCGCCTGCGTGCGATATCGCGCAGGATATCCCGGACGGTTTCCCGTGCGCCTCCGATATGGGAGACAGAACGGGCGGCAGGCCTTCTTGTCGTCGACATCGTTGAACTCTTTACTCGTACGCAACAGGGCGGATGGCACCGGACGGAATGCCACCCCTGAGTCCAGACAATAGGCCAAGCCGGTTAAAGCCCCGTTTAACCTTGGCGAGCCGTTAAGGCGTTTGCTCAAATGGTCTGAATAAAAAAAGGGCGGAGCAAAGGTCATTGACCTCGGCTCCGCCAGTTTCAGGAGGAAAATAGTCCCGGAAGAAAATCAGACGCGCCGTGGGACAAGGCGGCGGATCTGAAGGGAATCAGTAGTTGTAGGAACGCTCGCCATGCTCGGCGATATCGAGGCCTTCGCGCTCCTGCTCGTTCGTCACGCGCAGGCCCACCACCGCGTCCACGATCTTGTAGAGAACCAGCGAGCCAAGGCCGGACCAGACAAGCGTCAGCAGCACGGCCTTGATCTGCACCCAGACAGCCGTGGCGAAGACATACTCGCCAACAACCATCTCACCGGGCTTGGTGACGTAATCGGGAATACCGACGCCGCCCAGTGATGTGTTGACCAGGATGCCCGTGGCGATGGCGCCGAGAATGCCGCCGACACAGTGGATGCCGAAGACATCAAGAGAATCATCGTATTTCAGCGCGTTCTTCACCGTGGTGCAGAAGAAGAAGCAAAGCGCACCCGCGACCAAACCGAGCACGAGACAGCCCATGGGGCCGCCGAAGCCGGAGGCCGGTGTAACCGCGACCAGGCCGGCCACCGCGCCCGACACCATGCCGAGCAGCGAAGGCTTGCCCTTGGCTGCCCATTCCGCGAACAGCCATGCCACCGCGGCGGCAGCCGCAGCCACGAAGGTGTTGACCATCGCAAGCGCCGCAACACCGTTGGCCTCAAGGTTGGAACCGGCGTTGAAGCCGAACCAGCCGACCCAGAGCATGGCAGCGCCGACCATCGTCAGCGTCAGCGAATGCGGAGCCATCAGTTCCTTGCCGTAGCCAACGCGCTTGCCCAGCAGGAAGCAGCCGACGAGACCTGCGATACCGGCATTGATGTGAACCACCGTACCGCCCGCAAAATCCAGAGCGCCCCACTTGTAGATCAGGCCGGCATCCGCCGTGACCTCAGCCAGCTTGGCTTCGGCGGCGGCCTTCTTTGCAGCGTCAGTGCCTGCAGCAACCACAGCCTTGGCCGCATCACCGAAGGCATCCGGTCCACCCCAGTACCAGACCATGTGGGCGATCGGGATGTAGATGAAGATCACCCAGAGCACCGTGAACAGGATCAGGGCAGAAAACTTCATTCGTTCAGCGAAAGCGCCGACGATCAGCGCCGGTGTGATGCAGGCGAAGGTCATCTGAAACACGACATAGGCGTATTCGGGAATATAGACGCCGTTCGAGAAGGTGGCGGCAACGGAATTGGGATCAATGCCCCTGAGGAAGGCCTTGGAGAAGCCGCCGACAAAGTCATTGAGTGAACCGCCGCCAGTGAAAGCCATGGAATAACCGAACGTCACCCAGATCAGGGAGACGATGCAGACGATGGCAAAAACCTGGCTCAGCATCGACAGCATGTTCTTGGTGCGCACGAGGCCGCCGTAGAACAGCGCGAGGCCAGGGATGGTCATCAGCATCACAAGCGCAGTGGCCACCAGCATCCAGGCCGTGTCTCCTTTGTTGGGAACGGGCGGCGCGGCGGCTGCTGCCTGCGCCAGCGCGGGAAGCGCCGTGGCAGCCAATGCGCCTGCCGCTAGGCAAAAGCGCGGAAAAAGGGAAGAAAGCTTCATGGAAGGGAACTCCTGGAGACCGGAAATCAAAGGGCGTCGCGATCGCGCTCGCCGGTGCGGATGCGCACGGCTTTCTCGATGCTGGTGACGAAAATCTTGCCGTCACCGATCTGGCCGGTGCGCGCAGCGGTGCTGATCGCCTCGACGACCTTGTCGACGAGCGGACCGTCCACGGCCACCTCAAGCTTGATCTTGGGCAGGAAACTCACGGCATATTCCGCGCCGCGATAGATTTCCGTATGGCCCTTCTGACGGCCATAGCCCTTCACTTCGGTCACCGTCATGCCGTGGACGCCGAGCGCGGTGAGCGCATCACGGACTTCCTCCAGCTTGAACGGCTTGATGACAGCCATCACTATTTTCATGCTTGTTCGCCTCTCTTTTTCGACCTTCTGAGACCGTTACAGCAGTCGATTTGACTGACAGGAAACAAGTGGCGTGCCAGAATCGTCAAAGCCGCTGTTTTGATCACCACATCGTGAAACGGTTCAGCCCTTTTCATTCCAGGCGGATGATTCCATCCGTGCAAGCCCGTTTTTGCATACTTTATAGGCAATTGTCTATTTAGCAGGCTTTGCGGGATCAGTCCGCAACCGCAGAAGCCCTTCCTGCGCCACGGATGCGATCAAACGCCCGTCGCGGGTGTAGATCAGGCCCCGCGCCAGACCCAGCGCGCCCGATGACGAGGGGCTGTCCTGTGCGTAGAGCAGCCAGCCGTCCATGCGGAAATCCCGGTGAAACCACATGGCGTGATCCAGCGACGCCGCCTGAACATCGCCGTCAGACACCGATTTGCCATGCGCCACAAGAGCGGTATCGACCAAAGTCATGTCGGAGGCATAGGCCAGAACCGCGAGATGCATGGCAGGATCATCAGGCAACGGACCGGTCGCGCGGAACCAGACGTGCTGGCGCGGGTTAGCACGCTCCTCCGCCGTCAGCGCCTGCCCCATGTATCGCTTCAGGCTCACGGGCCTCAGCTCGATGGGACGGTCCCGCGAGAAAAACCGGCGCATGCCGTCGGGCAGCCGCTCGCCGAAATTCGCGACGATCTCTTTTTCCGACATCAGGGTTTCAGGAGCGGCGACCACCGGCATAGGCCATTGATGATCCAGTCCCGGCTCCTCGCGATGAAACGAGGCGGACAGTGCGAAGATCGCTGCGCCCTTCTGCCGGGCTACCACGCGGCGGGTGGCAAAACTGCGGCCATCGCGCAGGTTGTCGACCTCGTAGTCAATTGCAACCGCCGGATCGCCCGGCAAGATGAAATAGGCATGCAGGGAATGCGGGCGGATCTCACTGCTGACACTGCGCATGGCCGCCACCAGCGCCTGGCTGATGACAAGGCCGCCGAAGATGCGCTGCCAGCCGACATCGGGGCTGCGACCCCGGAACAGATTGCTTTCGGGCTGCTCGAGATCGAGTATGGAGAGGAGATCATTGATGGCTGACATGGTTTATGTCGTTACCATCGCCATAACCTGAGAGAAAGCACCATGGCCGCGCTGAAGAGCACCGGAGAACAGTCTTGTGACATTCTCATCGCGGGCGGCGGCGTGGCCGGGCTGGCGCTGGCTCTCGCCCTGAAACAGACAGCTGGCAATGCACTCACCGTTGCGCTGCATGATCCAGCCTTTGCCCGCAAACCCCAGTCCGGCGGCGCAACGCGGGCTTATGCGATTGCGGCAGGCGCACGGCGCATGCTCGAAACGCTCGGCATCTGGTCCGGGATTGAACCGACAGCGCAGCCTCTGACAGCCATGGATATCACGGATTCACCGCTGGAAGAGCCGATCCGCCCGCTGTTTCTCTCGTTCGACGGTGAAATCGCTCCTGGTGAGGCTTTCGCGCACATGGTTGAAGAAAGCCCGCTGCTGGGGGCGCTGAAGGCGGCTGCCGCGAAAGCGGGTGTGATTCTATCCGCCCAGCCCATCACCGGCTTTGATGCCGATGCGGATAGCGTGACCGCGAGATCGGCTGATGGAACCGCCATTTCTGCCAGCCTTCTGGTCGCTGCCGATGGCGCACGATCCCGGCTGAGGGAACTCGCGGGCATTTCCTTCTATGGCTGGACCTATGACCAGAGCGCCATCGTCGGCGCCATCCGGCACGAGCGCGAACATGGTGGCCGCGCCATCGAGCATTTCCTGCCGTCCGGGCCGTTCGCGCTCCTGCCGCTCAAGGGCAACCGCTCCTCCATCGTCTGGACCGAGCGCAAGGCGGATGCTGCTGCCATCCTGAGGCGCGATCCCGATACGCTGGCGATGATGATCGAAAAAAGGTTCGGGCTGGAACTCGGTGCCATCCAGCTCGAAGGCCCTCTGCATGCGCTGCCGCTGTCACTGGGGTTGGCCAGAAGCTTCATCGGCGAGCGATTGGCGCTGCTGGGGGATGCGGCGCATGTGATCCATCCGATTGCGGGACAAGGCCTCAATCTCGGCCTGAAGGACGCCGCAGCGCTGGCAGAAGCCATCATTGACCAGCTGCGTCTTGGCCTTGATCCAGGCGCGCCGGAAGCGCTGGAGGCCTATCAAGCCAGCCGCCGCTTCGACACCGCGCAGATGGCGGTGACGACCGATCTTCTCAACCGGCTGTTCTCCAATAATGTCGGCCCATTGCGCATGCTGCGCGACATGGGCCTCGGCATCGTCAACCGCCTGCCCGGCGTAAAGAATTTCTTCATCGCGCAAGCGGCGGGAACGGGTCCGCTCATGCCGAGGTTGATGCGGGGCGAGGGGCTCTAGGCCAAGTTATGACGTCGACGGTAGAATCAATCGCTAGAGAAATTCAGTCAGTTTTCCCTGCGACCCGATCACTATCGCAATTTCCGCTTGTCAGCAGCAGCATGGGAGACGAGCCTGCGTGGGTCGCCGAGTCATTTCTCGATAAAACGGACTGGCCTTTGATTGATACATCATGGCTGGACGATGCTCCGAATGGCCTAGGCAGCGCCTTGAGCTTTCTTTCGAACGAAGCTGTATGCTTCTATATTCCAGCTTATCTCCTAGCGGATTTAAGAGGCCAGCTTTCCCGAAGCGACCCATTCATTTCGCTTACACGCGGGTTTGACATTTCTTCCCACAACCAGAGGCTTGTGAAGCATAAAGACTATACATGGACGGACTACGGGCGGGAACGCTGGGCAAATCTTACGCCGGAACAGGCTTTAGCGGTTGTGCACTATCTTGAATGGCGGGCCCAAAACGATCATTTTTCCCGCCAAGACATTACCCATGCACTTCATTGCTATTGGTATGAGCGTGCTGCCTTGGTGGAGACGCCTCACCCCTCGCGGAAACGATAACCCACGCCGTAGAGCGTCTCGATCATCTCGAAATCGTCGTCCACGACCTTGAACTTCTTGCGCAGGCGCTTGATGTGGCTGTCGATGGTGCGGTCATCGACATAGACCTGATCATCATAGGCGATGTCCATCAGGGCATTGCGGCTCTTCACCACGCCGGGGCGCTGGGCCAGTGATTGCAGGATCAGGAACTCCGTCACGGTCAGCACCACCTGCTTGCCGCGCCAGGTCACGGTGTGGCGCTCGGGATCCATGCTGAGCAGGCCGCGCTCCAGCACCTTGGCGTCGGCGTCCTTGTTGATCGGCGCCATGTCCTTGGCGCCCACGCGGCGCAGGATGGCCTTGACGCGCTCAACCAGCAGGCGCTGCGAGAACGGCTTGCGGATATAATCATCCGCACCGATCTTGAGGCCGAAAAGCTCGTCGATTTCCTCGTCCTTCGAGGTCAGGAAGATCACGGGGAGATCGGATTTCTGCCTCAGGCGGCGCAGCAATTCCATGCCGTCCATGCGCGGCATCTTGATATCGAAGATCGCGAGGTCAGGCGGGTTCTGCTTCAGGCCGTCCAGCGCGGTCGCGCCATCGGTATAGGTGTTGATGCGGAAGCCCTCGGCCTCCAGCGCCATGGAGACGGAGGTCAGGATATTGCGGTCGTCATCAACGAGGGTAATTGTCGGCATCAAACTGCTTTCGGAAACCGCATGTGTCAGCGGCCACATGGCGCGTATGCGAACAAACGCTGTCCAAATTGTGGCAGAGCCACTGGCGGCGTCAATAGACGCCGATCAGTTTCAGCCCGGCGATCACCAGAACGATGCCCAGGGCACGCAGGATGAAGTGCGTGGCGAGTTTGATTCCCAGCGTGGTGCCCAGCAGGGCCCCGGCCAGCACAGCGCCCGCGAACAGCGGCAGATCGGCGGGCAGGGACTGGACCGAGGCCAGATTGCCCAGCAAACCCGCCACCGAATTGCAGAGGATGAACACGGCGACAATGCCCGAGGCCGGGCGCGCCGATGACCAGCCGAGAAACAGCAGCAGCGGCGAGAGAAAAATGCCGCCTCCTGTCCCGGTGAGACCCGAGAGCAGGCCGATGCCTGCTCCGGACAGCACACCCAGAATGACCGGCGGATCATGCCATTCGGTGGTGCTTTTCAGCTCTTTCGGCCAGAGCATGCGTGTCGCCGACAGCAGCAGGATCACGCCGAGCATCGGGCGGTAGATATGGCCGGGAACCTGTATGGACCCGCCGAGAAAGGCCAGGGGAACCGCGCCCAGCAGGAAGGGCCACAATGTGCGCCAGCGGAACATGCCTGCGCTGAAATAGCGCCAGCTGGTAAAACACGTGACAATGATGTTGAGCATCAGGGCGGTGGGCCGCATGGCGGCGGGTGCGACGCCGAAAATCGCCATCAGCGCGATATAGGCCGAGGCGCCGCCGTGGCCGACACTGGAATAGAGCGCGGCACCGAGGAACATGCAGAGTGCGAGCAGGATTTCCGCTGTAATGGTCGGGAGCATCGGGATGGCTCCCGCTTACCAGAAACCGGGCAGGGCTTCCGACAGAACCTGTCCCACACGGACCGGCGCGACATGCAGGGCAAGACCGGTGCTGTCATCGGTCTCGACCGCGAGCCCGCACAGCGCCCCGCGCCCCTCCGCCACTTCCAGCCGCGAACCCGGCGTCTTTTCCAGCCAGCGCCGGATCGGCTCATGGCGGTCCATGCCGAGGATGGATTCGTAGTTGCCGGTCATGCCTGCGTCGCTCTGATAGGCCGTGCCGCCGGGCAGAATACGGTGATCCGCCGTCGGCACATGGGTGTGCGTACCCACCACAAGACTCACCCGTCCATCCAGAAAATAACCCATGGCCTGTTTCTCCGAGGTCGCTTCGGCGTGCATGTCGACAATGATGGCGTCGCACGCCTGTCCCAGCGGGCAGGCCTCCACCTCGCGCTCCACAGCGCGAAACGGGTCGTCTACTGCATCCATATAGAGGCGGCCCAGCGCATTGACAACGAGGATGCGCCGCCCGCTCTTCAGCTCGATCAGTGTCGCACCCCGGCCCGGCGCGCCGGCGGGATAGTTCACGGGACGGATCAGCCGCTCGTGCCTGGCGATGAAGACCATCGCCTCGCGCTGGTC
>CAXTUM010000067.1:0-9138 GCA_964247205.1 uncultured Beijerinckiaceae bacterium | reverse complement strand
CGCGTCATCATCTGCGCGATCAGTCCGGGCAGGGCAGATGCATCGGAGAGCGCCACGCCGCCAAGTTCCAGGTTGTGCTTGACCGAAAGCTCGGGGAAGATATTGCGGCCCTGCGGCACGTAGGACACGCCGATGTCCAGCATCTTGCGCGGCGTGAAGCCGGTAACATCTTGGCCATCGAACATGATCTTGCCCGTGCGCACAGGCAACATGCCGAAGATGGTCTTGAACATCGTCGATTTGCCCGCACCATTGGGGCCGATCACCGTGGTGATTGCGGCGCGCTGGATTGATGCCGTGGCGCCATTCAGGATCGTCATCTTGCCGTAGCCCGAGACGACGTCTGCAAGTGTCAGTACAGGGTTCTTGGCTGTCATCGCTGCCTCAATGGCCAAAACTTAATGTCCAAGATAGGCCTCGATCACTTTTGGATCGCGGCGGACGTCTTCGGGAGAGCCTTCCGCGATGATCTGCCCTTCGGCCAGCACCAGAATGCGGGTGCACAGGCTCATCACGAATTCCATGTTGTGCTCGATAACCACGAAGGTGGCGCCGGTCTCGCTGTTGATCGCCTGCAAACGCTCTTTCAGGTTGGCAAGCATGGTCAGGTTCACGCCGCCCGCCGGTTCATCCAGCAGCACGAGGCGCGGGCCGGCCATAAAGGCCATGGCGCAATCCAGCAGCTTCTGCTGGCCATAGGAAAGAGCGGAGGCTTTCTCGTCCGACATGTGATCAAGGCGAAAGAAGGCTATCATCCGGTTGGCGGCATCGGTCAGTCCGGCGTCACGCTTGCCGACCAGACGCCCGAAACGGCTGCCCTGATGCTCCTGTCCCGCAAGGATCAGATTCTCGCGAACCGTCAGTTCCGGGAAGACCTGGAGGAGCTGGAAGGTGCGGCTCATGCCCAGCCGGTTCAGCTCGGAAGGACGCAATCCAGCAACGCTCTTGCCATCAAGGCGCACATCACCCTTGTTCGGCGTGAGCTGGCCGAGAATGCAGTTGAACAGGGTGGACTTGCCCGATCCGTTGGGTCCGATCAAACCCAGAATCTCGCCTTCCCGAACATCGAAGGTGACGCCACGCACGGCATGCACGCCGCCGAAGGACTTGGCGACATCGCGCACCTCAAGGACAGTCTTTCCGGTTGCCGGGCTCATGGCTTGGCTCCCTCAAGCGTGGGGCCTTTGACATCCGCATGCGGGCGACGCTTCTGAGTCAGCAGCGATGAGATCGCTCCAGCGAAACCGCGCGGCATGAAGGCGATCATGACGATGACGAGGACTGCGTAGATCAGGATATAGGAGGCGTGGTTGGCCCAGGTGTAGCCCGCCCCCACCAGCGTGGACTGAAAGGTCTCGATCCACAGCGGCAGCAAAACAGCCACCGCCGCGCCAATCAACGGTCCGATGAAAAGCCCGATGCGGCCGACCACGATCATCAGCAGGAACAGCAGGGATTTTTCGAGAGTGAACGGGTTCGGGTCGATGAATTCCACGAGGGGTGCGAACAGCGCCCCGGCCAGCCCGCCATAGGCCGAGCCGATGGCGAAAGCGAGAAGCGTGTATTGACGCACATCCACGCCAAGACTTTCAGCCCTGACAGCATTCTCGCGCAAAGCCGTGAAGGCGCGGCCCCAGGGGGATTTCACCAGCCACCACATGGCGGCGGAGAGCACGATGGTCGCGATCAGGATGAAGTATGTGTAGCGGTGCGGCAGGCGGCGCGACGGCGACATCTCGATGCCGAAGACGCTGGGGCGCGGGATATCCTGAATGCCGAACACGCCGCCGGTCAGCCATTCCTCGTTGCGGAACACAAGCCACATCAGCACGGAGAAGGCGAGCGTGACGAAGGCGAGGTAGTGCTTCTGCACGCGAAGCGCAGGAAAGCCGATGATCAGGCCAAGCAGGAAGGTGAGAATAGCGGATGCTGCCATTGCGGTCAGCAGCGAGAACGGCGACCATGCCAGCGTCACCGGCGCGGCCACGAAGGGCAGCGAGAGCGCCAGTGTTCCGCCCTTGATCATCAGCGCGGTCGTATAGGCGCCCACGCCCATGAATCCAGCCTGAGCCAGGGTTTCCTGTCCGGCGTATCCCATGATCAGGTTGACGCCGAGCGCGGCAACCGCCGTCACCAGCCAGAGCGACATGATGTTGTTGCCGTAGCGTCCCAGCCACATCGGTGCGATCAATGCGAGGATCAGAGTGATCGCGAGCAGCAGAAG
Source organism: uncultured Beijerinckiaceae bacterium (assembly GCA_964247205.1). Lineage (GTDB taxonomy): Bacteria > Pseudomonadota > Alphaproteobacteria > Rhizobiales > Beijerinckiaceae > JADCCX01. The sequence continues at coordinate 6,914 of CAXTUM010000067.1, read as the reverse complement.
GGGAAGGTGGCGCTTCATACCGAACGCTCCTCACGCCGCCCGAGCAACCCTTGCGGCCTGAACAGGATGATCACCACCAGCAGCACCAGCGGCACGGCCAGGCGGTAGCGGCTGGAGACATAGGCCGCCGCGAGATTATCAAGAACACCGACGACCAGACCGCCGACTATGGCACCGCGCACCTGATTGAAGCCGCCGACAATCGCCGCCACGAAGGCAGTAAGGCCCAGAACCTCGCCATTGGTGAACTTGGCGAGATAAATGGGCGAGATCAGCAGCGAGGCGACAGCCGCGAGGCCGGCATTGATCAGGAAGGTGTAGAGCACCATGCGCTCGACATCGACGCCCAGGATGCGGGCGACCGTCGGGTTCTGCGCCGTCGCCTGCATCTGGCGGCCGGTACGGGTGCCCCCCAGGAACCATTGCAGCAGGATGATGGTGGACACAGCGACGACCAGCACGCCGATCTGCGCCAGCGAGATCTTCACATCCGCGATGGAATAGACAACATCGGGCAGGATTGTCGGGAAACGCTGGCCCTCGGCGCTGTAGAATTCCTTGACGCCGTCCTTGAGCAGCAGCGCGAAAGCGATGGTGGAGATCACCAGCGGCAGAGTGCCTTTCTGGCCGATCAGGGGGTCAACGATCACATGTTTGAAGGCAAAACCGAGAATGGCAAGCGCGCAGGCGATGGAGAAGATGGCGGCGAGACCAAAGGGCATGCCCAGAGCGGACATGCCGGCCAGTGCGAAGAACGCGGGAACCATCACGAACTCGCCCTGGGCGAAATTGATGGTCTGCGAGGTCTGCCACAGCAAGGTGAAGCCGATGGCCGCCAGCGCGTAGATCGATCCGGTCGCAATGCCGGCGATCAGCAATTGGAAGAAGTCGGTCATGACCGCTCCGGATGTGCTGTCTGGTGAAAGGAACCGATCATTCGGAAGCGCTGCGCCAGTCCGCCAGTGAGGCGGACAGGATTTTGCCGGGCCTTGCGAAGCTTATTTCAGCTTCGGCAGTGTCTTGCTGATGATCTGCTTGCCGTCCTTGATTTCAGCCAGGAAGGAGATGCGGTCGATTTCACCGGTCTCGTCCCATGTTGCCTCGATCAGGATGCCCGGCTCCTTGTCGGGCGAGATCGTCAGGCCATGCAGAGCCGCAGCAATCGCCTTGGGCTCAAGCTTGCCAGCCTTTTCCGCCGCCGCCTTGACCATGAACAAGGCGATATAGCCCTTGATCCCGTTATGGTCTGGCTTGGTCTTGAAACGCTCCTCGTAGCGCTTGCCGAAATCCTGCACCGCAGGGATGGCTGCATCGACGGTGAGGCCGACATGACCGCGCACCCCGTTGGCGGACGCTCCTGCGAGATCGACAACCTTCTGGCCGAGCAATGTTGTTTCGCCGATAAGCGGCTTGTCCAGACCCTGCTTCTTGGCTTCGATCAGGAACCGCGCGCTTTCTTCTTCGTTCATGTAGACGAAGACGGCATCGGCATTGGCGCTCTTGGCCTTGACGACATCGGCCGCAAAATCGGCCTGTCCGGTTTCCGCCGAGATATCAGCGGCGATCTTGATGCCGCGCTTCTCGAGCTCGGGGATGATGGCGTTGCGGCCGCCCTTGCCGAAGTCGTTGTTCTGGTAAACGACGGTCACCGTCTTGGCCTTGAGTTCATTAGCCATGTAGGTCGCAATCTTGGGCATCGAGACGTTCTGGCCGAATGACGTGCGGAAGATGTACTTCGAGCCCTGCGCCGTCAGGTTGCCGGCTTCACCGCCGATGATCTGCGGCACTTCCGCATCATTCGTCAGCTTCAGTGTCGCATTGACCGAGCCGGAATAGATCGGTCCGAAAATGGCGATTGGCTTGGCATCCAGAGCCCGCTCGATGGCGGCGCGCGCCTTGCCGGGATCAGAGCCGGTGTCGATGAAGTCGAGCTGGATCTTCTTGCCGAGGATACCGCCCTTGGCGTTGATTTCCTCGACCGCCATGGTGGAAGCGTTCTTCCACATTGCGCCGACGGTAGCGCCGCCACCGGAAAGCTCGATGATGTTGGGGATGCGAATGACATCCTGGGCTGAGACGTTGCTGCTGGCGATGGCCAGCGCCACAGCGCCAAAAAATACGCGACGGTCCATGTTTCCTCCTTGGGGTCAGACGCCCCTTTTATCCCTTGGCTTTTCCATAACCAGTTTAAAACGGAATGCAACTCAAAAATGGAATTGCTTTTCACTTTTGAATTTGCAACTCTTGGCGTCACTGTTTCACGATGGCGATTTCATCCTGCGACGGCAGCACAGGAATATCAATCTGGGGATATCAACCCGGTATATCAGGGAGGGCGGCATGAGCGGAGTTCTCCAGAGAACTCTCGGCATTCTGGAAGTGCTGGCGGCGCATCCCGAGGGCAAATCCCTTGGCGGGATTGCCGAGAAACTGAACATACCTCTGAGCGCCGCACACCGTCTTCTGGCTGAGCTTGCAGACTATGGCTACGTCAAGCAATTGCGTGACCAGGGCGAATACGGACTCTCGACCAAACTTGTCGCCATGGTGCTGGATTACATGGGCGCGGCCGGCATCGTGGATTTCGCGCAGCCCGTCCTGGACCGTCTGGCTCAGGAATCCGGAGAATTCATCCGTCTTGCAGTCATTGATGGCGACAGGCTGACCTGGGTTGCGCGGGCACAGGGCGCGCGGCGCGGGCTGCGCTATGATCCCGATATCGATGTCTCGGCGCGGCTGTCGTGCACAGCCAGCGGTCATGCCTGGCTGATGACGATGTCCGATGACGATGCCCTTATGAAAGTGGCCCGGCAGGGCTTCGGCAAACCCGAGGAATATGGCCCGCTCGCGCCAACAAGTCCGACAAAGCTTCTGGAGATTCTGGCAGCGGCGCGCAAGCGCGGTTTCGGCATGACCCACGACATGTTCGCACCGGGCCTTGCCTCAATGGCGGTGCCGGTGCGGCGCAAGGGCGAAAGTCCGGTTGGCGTTTTGAGCATTGCCGGACCGACCGTGCGACTTTCGGCGGAGCGGTTCCACGCGCTCAATCCGGTGCTGGAGGCTGCGGCGCATGATATCGCCGTGGCGAGTGCTACATCGCCGCTGTTTGCATCCCGGCGGATAGTCTCCAACGAAGCGGACGTGCCATGACAGGCTGCGGCTTTTCCATGTCGAGATGATCGGAAGCGGGAAGGCTCAGCCCTTCACGCGTTTGTTGTAGATGTAGTTGTCGTAGCTCGACTCGCCGATACGAAAATAGAGTTCATTCTCGTCGAGAAACTTCTTCCAGTGCGGATATATTTTTGCGAATTCCGGACTTCTGCCCTTGAGCTCCTCAAATAGCTGGAAGCTGGCCTCATACGCGGCATCCATGATGGGCTGTGAGAAAAAGCGAAGCTTGCCGCCTGCAGCCACGATCTGGCGCAGACCGTTGGAGTTGATTGCGTCGTAATGGGCGCAGTGGGTTGTCCAGGTCGCTGCCGTAGCGGCCTCGAGGATGGCCTTGTAGTGCTTGGGCAGTTCATCCCACTTCTTCTTGTTGATGAAGGCCATGATCGTGGCCTGCGGCTCCCACCAGCCCGGCGCATAATAGAAGGGCGCGACCTTGTGCAGCCCGAACTTGAAGTCGTCATGGGGACCGGCCCATTCAGCGGCGTCGATGGTGCCGCGCTCAAGGGCGGGATAAATGTCACCTGGCGGAATCTGCTGCGGAATCACGCCGAGCTTGGCCATCACGTTGCCGCCCAGCCCCGGAATGCGCATCTTGAGGCCCTTGAGATCATCCAGCGTGTTGATTTCCTTGCGGAAGAAGCCGCCCATCTGCGCCGTGGAGTTGCCGCAGGGCAAGCCATGGGTGCCGCGTGCATTGAAGAATTCATTCAGCAGCGGCAGACCGCCGCCCTTGAATAGCCAGGACGCCTGTCCGCGGGTGTTGAAGCCGAAGGGCAGGGTTGCTCCGAAGGCATAAGCAGGATCCTTGCCGACGGAATAATAGGAGAGCGTGAAGGCGATTTCGACCGTGCCGTTTTCCGCCGCATCCAGCACCGCAGGGCCGCCGGGAACGATCTCGCCGGTACCGAAGGACTGGATCTGGAACTTGCCATCCGTCGCTTCGGAAACCCTGCGCACCAGGTCGTTGGCAGCATCGACAACGGAATCAACTGTCTTTGGCACGAACATCGGCATGCGCCATTTAAGTTCCGGATTGGTCTGGGCGATGGCTGGCGCCGCCGCTGCAAAACCGGCCCCAGCCGCAAGACCGCCCACGAGTGCGCGGCGGCTGGGCAAACCTGACTTGGCTGTTCGCGTGTCACGCATGGCTGAATCCTCCCTGATCCGTTGCACGATCTGATATGCCGTTTAGTTATAAGCTATAACTAAATCGCAGGTTGTCAATCCGTCTCTCCCGTTCCGCACAATCCTTGCCGCTCCCGACATGTCAGACCTAGAAGAGGTTCAATGAGCGCCGCATAATGTTCGGCTCCAAACATTGTGCGAATCCGGTTCTCATGCTCGTCCGCCGCCGCGTGAAGCTTTGACAGCAGCGATGCTCCGGAAGGCGAAAGCGTCAGGGCGAAAGAGCGCTTGTCTGTCGGCATGGCCGTCCGCATTACAGTCCCGCGCTTTTCAAGGGCCTTGATCACAGCGACGAAGTTGGTCTTCTTGATGCCGAGCGCATCCGCCACCTCTGTCTGGCTGAGACCGGGATTACATCCGATGACGGTCAGGATCGAATATTGCGCGGGCGAGATGCCGAAGGCGCTGAAGGTCTGGAAGAAGTCACTGAACACTGCGACCTGTGCGCGGCGCAGCAGATATCCGATGCGTTCGTTCAGTTCCCCGTACGCGACCGCAGGTCTGTTCGTGCGTTCCGGCTTTTCGTCCATGATATCCCTTGTCTCCCGATCAGGCATTGTTTCGATATCGTGCTAGTCCGGTTCCGTCAAAACGGCCTCCCGCTTGACATGCAGATATAGTTATACAATATAACTAATATCGCATGGTCGCTTCGGACAAGGTGTTTTATGCCCGCTAAACTCCCGGCAACGCTTGACCTGTCCCTGGACGGACCAGTCGCGGTCATCCGCATCAGACGGCCAGAAAAACGCAACGCACTCAACGACGAGACCGTGAGCGGTCTGCATGCCGCATTCGTTTCACTGTCCAGCGCTGTACACGCGGTCGTGCTGTGCGGAGAAGGCGAGCATTTCTGCGCCGGTCTTGACCTCAGCGAGGTCGGGGGCGAGCCCGACCTGATGGCGGGCATCCGGCATTCGCAACACTGGCACCGGGCGTTTCAGGAGATCCAGTTTGGACGCGTACCGGTTTTCGCTGTTCTGCACGGAGCCGTTGTGGGTGGCGGTCTGGAGCTTGCGGCTTCGACCCATGTGCGCATCGCCGAACGTTCCACCTTCTATGCATTGCCCGAAGGGCAACGCGGTATTTTCCTCGGCGGCGGGGGTTCGGTGCGCATTCCGCGCCTCATTGGTGTTCCGCTGGTGCAGGACATGATGCTGACGGGGAGGGTCCTCTCTGCGGAAGAAGGCCTTGCAGCAGGCGCCAGCCAGTATCTGGTCGAGGATGGCACGGGATTCGAGAAAGCCCTGGAACTTGCGAAGAAGGCTGCAGGGAACACAGGCATGACGAACTTCGCCGTCCTCCACGCCCTGCCGCGCATCGCCGATGCCGATTCTTCCATCGGCTACCTGACCGAGGCGCTGACCGCGTCGATCGCGCAGAACATGCCTGAGGCCAAGCAACGTGTGCGGGATTTTCTGGCGAAGAAAGCGGCCAAGGTCGCGAAGCCGAAGTAAGATCTCACCCGGAGACCGCCAATGGCCACTGAAAGTCTTCCCGCCGCTGATTATTTCGGGCATCTCGAGTCCGGTCTGAGCCTGCGCGCCGATGGCTCCATGCTGGTGACCGCGCGCGCCGCCATGCCTGATGTGGCGCGCTGTCTGCCCGACCGGCTGTTCCACTGGGCCGCCGTCGCTCCCGAGCGCATACTGTTTGCGGAACGCTCGCCCAACGGCACTTGGAAAAAACTGAACTATGGCGAAGCGGCCCGTGATGTGCGGCGGCTCGCATCCGGCCTGCTCGCGTATGACCTTTCAGCCGAGCGGCCTCTGGTGATCCTGTCTGGCAATGACATCGATCATGCCCTGCTGGCTTTGGCTGCGATGACAATCGGCGTGCCGTATTGCCCCGTGTCCACGCCCTACAGCCTTGTTGCCAAGGATTTCGGCAAGCTGCTCTATTGCATCGACCTGCTGACGCCCGGTCTTGTCTTTGCGTCTGATGCGGCACCCTTTGCTACGGCCCTTGCCGCCATTGCCCGGCCTGATCTGGCTGTTGTTACCGCGCGCGGACCTGATAGCATCGGTGCCGCTTCGCTCGACTCTCTCCATGGAGATGCCGATGATCCGCGCGTCGATGCCGCTCTGGCCAGAATCACGCCCGACACCATCGCCAAGTTCCTGCTGACCTCGGGATCAACCGGCGAGCCCAAGGCCGTGATCAACACGCAGCGCATGCTGATGGTCAATCAGGCCATGCTGCTGCAGGGCTTTCCCTTTCTGGCAAGCGAACCGCCGGTGCTGGTGGACTGGCTGCCCTGGAACCATACCTTCGGCTCCAACCACAATGTTGGCATCGTCATCACACATGGCGGGACCATGTATATTGATGCGGGCAAGCCCGTGCCTGCAGGCATCAAACCGACGCTGCAGAACCTGCGCGAGATCGCGCCGACGGTCTATTTCAACGTGCCGAAGGGCTACGAGGCGCTGCTGCCGCATCTCGAGAATGACCCAGCTTTCGCCGCGCACTTCTATAGCCGCCTGCGGTTCCTATTCTATGCGGGCGCCGCCCTGCCGCAGAAGCTGTGGGACGCTTACGAGGCGCTGTCGCTGAAG
>CAXTUM010000066.1:0-9176 GCA_964247205.1 uncultured Beijerinckiaceae bacterium | reverse complement strand
AGCTCATACTTTTTATATCTATAAATTGACATGGGTTTTTTTAATTGGTCAGCATACAACATCCCGCTCGACCGCGAGGCGATGCTGGGCAGATTTCCGTTCGGCGTCGATATTCCGCTGAAACCATTCTTCGGCATCATGGGCGTATCGCCTCCCAGGAGCTGGGGCCGCTGCACCTCCGTCATCCCGCGTGCCTTCGGCGGTAACATCGATAACAAGCAGCTTGTGGCGGGCACGACGCTCTATCTGCCTGTGCATGTCGAGGGTGCGAATTTCTCCTGTGGAGATGGACACGGCGCACAGGGAGACGGCGAGGTATGCCTCACCGCCATCGAGACAGCGCTGCAAGGCACCTTCGAGTTCATTGTGCGCAAGGACATGAAGCTCGCCAATCCCAGGGCGGAAACACCAACGCATGTTGTAACGATGGGCTTTGACAGCAGCCTCGACCGCTGCATGGAGATCGCGCTCAAAGAGATGATCGACTATCTCGTCAGCCACAAGAACCTGTCGCGGATGGATGCTTACACGCTCTGCAGCGTCGGTGTGGATTTCCACGTTACGCAGACCGTGAACACCGCGAAGGGAATCCACGGCATGCTCCCAAAGGCTTTATTCGCCTGAGAGAATGACTGGCACAGGGATTGCTCAAAACATGGCTACACCTTGAAAGCATCCCCAATATCTGGTGGTGCGCCAATCGGAGGCTAGTTTTCATGCAGCGTCGCTCATTTTTGAAGCTTTCAGGACTTGCAGCCACAGGCGCAGTGGCCGCGCCGACCGTTGCCAGAGCCCAGGCACGTTTCAACTGGAAGATGACCTCGGCTTACGGCCCTCGTGCAGCCTTCTATTCAACCGGCCCTGGAAGTGCGACGGATCTGATCAAGCGTATCGACGACATGTCAGGTGGTCGGCTGAAGATCCAGTTCTTTGGCGCAGGCGAGCTTGTACCCGCCTTCGAGGGTTTTGACGCAGCATCCGCCGGCACGGTGGAGATGAATTTCGGCAATGCCTATTTCTGGACCGGCAAGAGCTTTGCTGCCCAGTATTTCACAGCGGTGCCCTTCGGCCTCAATTTCCAGGGCGTCAATGGCTGGCTCTATGATGGCGGCGGCATCGACCTGTGGAAGGAGACATACGAGCGCTTCAATCTGGTGCCAATTCCCTGTGGGAACACCGGCGTGCAGATGACGGGCTGGTTCCGCAAGCCACTCGAAAAGGTCGAGGATCTCAAGGGTCTCAAGATGCGCATTCCCGGCCTCGCCGGCCGCGTCTATCAGGCCCTTGGCGTGGATGTCCGGCTGCTGCCTGCGGGCGAAATCTTCCCGGCGCTGGAGCGAGGCGTCATCGACGCAGCAGAGTTTGTCGGCCCCTTTCTTGACCGGCAGCTCGGCCTGCAGAAGGTGGCCAAGAACTATTACACAACAGGCTGGCACGAGACCGCGACCGTTTCAGAACTCGTTATCAATAAGCGGGCTTGGGACAGCCTCCCTGCTGATCTGAAGGCCATCGTCGAAAATGCCTGCGCAGCTTGCAATGCGATCAGCGAAGCCTGGGCGCAGAAGAACAATTCAGACGCCATGGACGACCTGATCAAGAACCAGGGCGTTATTGCCAAGCCATTGCCCGATGAGATCGTTGAGGCCCTTCGCAAAGTGAACGAAAAGATCCTCGATGAAGCCATCGCCAAGGATGCCCAAACGAAGAAGGTTCATGACAGCTACTTCGCCTACAAGGCCAAGTACGAGAAATGGACCGCCATGTCCGAAGGTGTCTATCACAGCAAGGTGCGCGGCTCGTGAGCTTGGGCCTGAAGGTGGCCGACAGCATTGACTGGCTGGTCGATGCCATCGGCGGGGCATTCTCCTGGACATCATTTCTGCTGGTCGTCGTGATGGCGACCAACGTGCTGCTGCGGTACATGTTCTCGATCGGCTCCGTCTGGGCGCAGGAGCTGGAATGGCACCTGCTTGTGCCCATTTGTCTGATCGGTATGGCATTCGCGCTCAACCGGGCGGAACATGTGCGCGTCGATATCTTCTTTGCCCGCTATCCCGATCGGATCAAGCACCTGGTTGATCTTATTGGCCACATCGCATTCGTCATCATCTGCGGCGCGATCATCTGGCTCAGTTGGCGCTACGTGATGCAGTCATGGAATATGCTTGAGGGATCAGCCAATCCTGGTGGGATCGACCACCGCTACATCCTCAAAGCGTTCATCCCCTTCGGGTTCGGCTTGCTGCTGCTGCAGTCGCTGTCTGAAGCGCTCAGGTCGCTGGAGAGATTGAAGCGCGTTGCCGTGACCCACCTGCAACCCTTGTCCTGATCCTTTGCCCCTGAGACCTCATCCTGTGTCCGTCGCAGGACGATACGCCTGTCACGAGAGTTCGGGCCTGCGTCCCAACACCAAAAGACATCAACCATGACCGGCAATGAAATCCTCGCCATCTCCATGCTCATGGCCTTTTTTGGCCTGCTGCTGATCGGCTTTCCCGTGGCACTCACGCTTGCCGTCTCCGGCTTTGTCTTTGGCTGGCTGGGTTTCGGCGGGCTGCTTTTCAACCTTTTGCCCAACCGCATCTTTGGCGTGGTGACGAGCTATACACTGCTCGCCATCCCGCTCTTCGTTTTCATGGGCGTTATGCTGGAGAAATCCCGGCTCGCGGAAGACCTGATGGAGGTCGTCGGCCATATTGCGGGCGGTCTGCGCGGCGGACTCGGCGTGGGGATCATTCTGGTCGGTATCATCATGGGCGCGACGACCGGCATCGTCGGTGCAACGGTCGTGACACTGGGTCTCCTGACTCTGCCGACGCTGCTCCGACGCGGCTACGACAAGGCGCTGGCCTGCGGCACGATCTGCGCCTCGGGAACGCTGGGGCAGATCATCCCGCCAAGCCTGATCCTCATCCTGCTCGCCGATATCATGAACGAGAGCGTGGGCACGCTTTTCGCCTCCGCCGTGCTGCCTGGCTTGGTGCTGTCGGTGATCTATATCGTCTACATCCTCCTTCTGGGAGTCTTCCGACCTGAGATGGTACCGCCTGTGCCGCTAGAGGAGCGCAACGCCATGCCCAGGCGTGAACTCTGGATCAAGCTCCTGCATGTGGCGTTGCCGCCCCTGGGGCTTGTGCTCGCGGTGCTCGGCTCGATTATCGCCGGGATTGCCGCACCAACCGAGGCTGCGTCCATGGGCGCGCTCGGCAGCATCCTCGTGACGGCCATCGGCGGCAGGCTGACCTCCAAGGTACTGAAGGACACGGTCCACGACACGACCAAGATCACGGCGCAGATGATGTTCATCCTGATCTGTGCGCAGGTCTTCGCCATCGCCTTCCGTGGTTTACAGGGCGAGAAGCTGGTTGAGGATCTGTTCCGTATCCTTCCCGGCGGAGTGAATGCCGACATCTGGTTCATGCTGCTGATCATCTTCTTCCTTGGCTTCTTCATCGAGTGGATCGAGATCTGCTATATCGCCGTGCCGCTGTTCCTGCCCATTTTTCAGTCGCAGGGCGTCGACCTCGTTTGGATTGCGGCGCTGGTCTGCGTCATGCTGCAGACATCTTTCCTCACGCCGCCCTTCGGCTGGGCGCTGTTTTACCTGCGCGGCGTAGCCCCGCCTGGCGTGACGACGGGGGATATCTACCGTGGAGTCATACCCTTTGTGATCATGCAGGTTCTGGCTGTGGTGATCGTTTTCATGTTCCCGTGGCTCGCCACATGGTTGCCAAAGGCGATAGGCTGGTAAGCCGTTCGACCGGGAGCACGCAATGGTAGCCATCTCCAGTATCAACCTTGCGGGCCTTGGGCGTTCCGTGGAGGAGGATCGTCGGCTGGCCGACGAAATCGGAGCGGCGGCGCGCGGCATCGGGTTCTTCACCATCACGAACCACGGCGTGCCGGACGATCTGGTCGCCAGCATGTTTGCGGCCGGGCGCGCCTTCTTTCGCCGACCAGTTGCCGAAAAGCGGGCCCTGTCGATCAAGCACTCGTCACACAATCGCGGCTATGTCGGGTTATCAGAGGAGGCGCTTGACCCCAAGGCCGGGGCTGATGTGAAGGAGGCCTTCAACATTGGCCTTGATATGCCAGCGACACATCCTGATGTCGTCGCGCGAAAGCCCTTCCGCGGCGTGAACCTCTGGCCTGCTGACGGCGATTTCCGCACGACGTCACTAGCGTACTTCGAGGCGGTCTGGCGGCTTGGCGTCCTGCTGCATCGGCCTATCGCGATCGACCTCGGCCTCGCACCGGACTGGTTCGACAAGGCATTCGACGCTCCGCTCGCCACATTGCGGCTCTTGCGTTATCCGCCCGCACCCCCCGGCTCAGAAGCGGCAGGGGCAGGTGAGCACACGGACTACGGAAACATCACCATCCTCATGACCGATGATGCCGGCGGTCTGGAGGTCAGGACACGTGACGGGCAATGGGTTGCCGTGCCACATGTAGCGGGTGCCTTTATCATCAACATCGGCGATTGCCTGATGCGATGGACCAATGATGTCTATGTCTCGACGCCACACCGGGTGACGCACCGATCACCGCGCGAGCGGCTCTCACTGGCGTTTTTCCTCGATCCCAATCCCGATGCTGTTGTGGCCGCACTGCCAACCTGTGTCTCGCTGGAGAACCCAGCCCGCTATCCGCCAACGACGGGAGCCGCTTACCTGAAGGAGCGGCTTGATGCGACCTATGTTCACCGGGCGAAAGCATGAATGCTGAAAATTTGAGCAGCGATATCGGTCCTGCATGAATTTAAGCCAGATTTGGTCATGGTGGACCGGCTCCGAGGCGGACAGGCCGGAATCAAGCTGGACTCAGCGTGGCATGGCGGTTGCTTGGGGTGATCGAGGACCGGTGGCGGTTGCTGCTGGTTGATCACCAGCAGGAGTCAGAATCCATGTCCTTCGATCCCTTTTCCCGCCGTTCGCTGCTCCAGGGCACAGCCGCCAGCGCGGCCGCCCTTTCTCTCGGTCTGCCTGAATTCGCGCTGGCCCAGAGCGCGGTCACCATCGGCATCGTCTATGTCGGGCCCAAGGACGATTTCGGCTGGAACCAGGCCCATGCCGTCAACATCGGCGCGCTGAAGTCCACGCCCGGCGTCAAGATTGTCGAGGAAGAGAATGTGGCCGAGACTGCGGCTGTCGCGAAGTCGATGGAATCCATGATCAATTTGGAAGGCGCGAATCTCATTCTCGCGACCTCATTCGGCTATTTCAACCCGTTCATGGTGGATGCGGCCAAGAAATATCCCAAGGTCGCCTTCCGGCACGCCGCACCGCTCTGGGACAAGGACAAGCATCCCGCCAACGCAGGCAGCTACTTCGGCTATCTCGATCAGGCGCATTATATCAATGGCGTCGCCGCCGGCCTCTCGACCAAGTCGAACAAGATCGGCTTCGTCGCCGCAAAGCCGATCTCCACCGTGCTGCGCAACATCAACTCGGTGCTCTGGGGCGCGCGGTCCGTGAATCCGAACGCCACGGTGCAGGTGATCTTCACCGGCGACTGGGCGCTGCCGGTGCGCGAGGCGGAAGCTGCCAATGCGCTGATCGGCGCGGGCTGCGATATTCTCACCTGCCACGTGGACAGCCCGAAGGTCGTGATCGAGACCGCCGAGCGCCGGGGCATCAAGAGCCTTGGCCACAACGCCAGCCAGGCGTCTCTCGCTCCCAAGGGTTTCATCACTGGCGCAGAGTATAAGTGGGAAACCATCTACAAGATTTTCGCCGATGCCATCGCCAAGGGCCAGCCGGTGCCGAACGTTGTCTTTGGTGGCTACGACAAGGACATGGTGCGCAATACCGCCTTTGGAGCCGGTGCAGATGAGCCTGCCCGCAAGGCCGCCGAGGCCGCGATGGCGGCGCTGAAGGCCAACAAGCCAATGCTGACCGGACCCGTGAAGGACAACAAGGGCGTCGTCGTGCTGCCGAATGCGTCTGGATACGACAATTTCGATCGCGTGCTCGACGGCATGAACTTCCTGGCGGACGGCGTGTCCGGCTCGATCACGTAATGAGTGCTGGATGACCGGGCGTGGCTAGTTTTGCCACGCTCGATCATCTCACGTCAGATCCGGAAATGGGAACAAGTCACATGAGTGATTGCTGGCCAATCTACAGATGCATGTGCGGTCACTGTCTCGACCATGACTGATGTCGTAGCTTCAACCGCGCCTCCCCATCGCAGCGTGTTTGATGCAGGCTGGGTCATCCGCCTCCGGCGCGGTGCGGAGTCCTTTGCAATTCCGGTTATGGCGCTTGCCGTCTCCGCAGCGCTGTTTTCCCTGTTCCTGCTTGCGCTCGGCAAGTCACCAGTGCAGTTCTATCAGCTGATCTGGCTTGGCGGCTTTGGCACCGCATTTTCGTGGTCCAACACGCTGTTGCGCGCCGCACCGCTGATGTTGACGGCGCTCGCCGTCGCCATTCCTGCAAGGCTGGGGCTCATCATGATCGGTGGCGAGGGCGCTCTGGTTCTTGGCGGCTTCGCCGCAGCTGCTGTCGCCATCCCGATGATTGGCGTCACCAACCCGTGGTTAATGCACGCATTTATGGTTGCCATAGCAATTCTGGTCGGCGCTCTCTGGGTCGGCCTTGCCGGGAGCCTGAGGCACTACCGCGGCGTCAACGAGACGATCTCGACACTGCTCTTGTCTTATATCGCCGTTGCCATCATGAACTTCTTCGTCGAGGGCGTGCTGCGCGATCCCGCGGATCCCAACAAGCCCTCGACCAAGGCCATGAGCAGTGAATTGATGGTAGGCAAGCTGCCCGGCATTGATGTCCATTGGGGCCTCGCTTTTGCTGTTCTTGCCTGCTGTGTTCTCTACATCCTGATGTTCCGGACCAGCTTCGGCTTTGCCTGCAAGATCGCTGGCGGCAATGCCCGTGCTGCCCTGTCGCAGGGACTGCCTGTTGGCAAGCTGATCGTCGCGGCGTCACTGACTGCAGGCGCTTGCGCGGGGTTGGCGGGCTACTTCGAGATTGCCGCCGTGCACGGCAAGGCCAACGCGTCGCTAGCGGCAGGCTACGGCTTTACCGGCATTCTCGTTGCATTCCTGGCTCGCCATCATCCACTGGCCATCATTCCGGTCGCGATCCTGTTTGGCGGCATCGCTGCGGCTGGCGGCATCATCCAGCGGCGCATGGGCTTGCCAGACGCCACTGTGCTGCTGCTGCAAGGGTTGACTTTCGTGGTGCTTCTGGCGAGCGAAACGCTCTACGGACGGCTGCGCGTCTTCAATCCGCAAGTCGCATCGGACCGGACGTGATGGATACGTCCACCGCCCTGTTCACGGTGCTGATCGCCATGCTCGGTGGGGCCATCCGCGTCACCACGCCCTTCCTGTTCGTGACGCTGGGCGAGATGCTGACGGAGCGTTCCGGCCGCATCAACCTCGGCCTTGAAGGCACATTGGTGCTGGGCGCGATGACAGCTTACGCCTTCTCCTTCCATACGGGATCGCCCTGGATCGGAGTGTTGGCCGCAGGCTGTTTTGGCTTCCTGATGGGCAGCCTGCACGCCACCATTTGCCGTCTTCCCGGCGTCAACGATATTGCGGTGGGCATTGCGCTGATGCTGTTCGGAACCGGCCTCGCATTCTTCTTCGGCAAGCCCTACATCCAGCCGACTGCGCCGCGTCTGCCCTCGATCCATCTCGGTGACTGGACGGGTAACGCACAGGTGGCGCAGGCGCTGCAGATCAATCCATTGTTCCTCATCGGCGTGGCGCTGGCGTTCTTTCTCGCCTGGGCGCTTAAGAATACGCGGATGGGGCTGATCCTGCGCGTCACGGGCGACAGCGAGGCGGCGGCGCGGGCACTCGGCCATCCCGTCATGCTGATCCGCCTGCTGGCGACCGCGTGCGGCGGGTTTCTCGCAGGCGTCGGCGGTGCGTTCCTGTCACTGTACTACCCCGGCAGCTGGAACGAGGGTCTGTCGTCCGGCCAAGGCTTGATGGCTGTTGCGCTCGTGATCTTCGCGCGCTGGGACCCGGTCCGGTGCCTCTTTGCTGCCATGCTGTTTGGCGCCGCAGGGGCCATAGGCCCTGCGTTGCAATCCGTCGGCATCACACAGGGCTATTACTTCTTCAACGCCGCCCCCTACATCCTGACACTGTTTCTGATGATCGGCTCCGCCGGATCGAAGAAGGCCATGCGGGATGCGCCTGGTGAACTGTCTCTCACCCGCTGAACCTGAGGAGAATTCGATGAGCGCACTTGGAGGATTGAACAAGACACCCAACGGTGTGGTCCTTGGCATGGTTCAGCTGCAGCTGCCCGTCGTCGTCACAAAGGCGGATCTCGACGCCCAGACCGCAAGGGTCGTTTCCATGGTCGCCAAGGCGCGGCGCAACATGCCGACCATGGATCTCGTGGTCTTTCCGGAATATGCGCTGCATGGCCTGTCCATGGACACAAATCCGCAGATCATGTGCCGGATGGATGGGCCAGAAGTCGTGGCCTTGAGAAAAGCCTGCAAGGACAATCGAATCTGGGGCTGCTTCTCCATCATGGAGTTCAACCCGGACGGCTACCCCTACAATGTCGGAATCATCATCGACGACAAGGGCAAGCTGCAGCTCTATTACCGCAAGATGCACCCCTGGGTGCCGGTGGAACCCTGGGAGCCAGGCGATATCGGTATCCCGGTAATCAAGGGCCCGAAGGGCTCGAAAATCGCCCTTATCATTTGCCACGATGGCATGTTCCCGGAAATGGCGCGGGAATGCGCCTACAAGGGCGCTGAAATCATGATCCGCACGGCGGGGTATACCGCGCCGATCCGCTCTTCGTGGAAGTTCACCAACCAGTCCAATGCCTTCTGCAATCTCATGGTGACGGCCAATGTCTGCATGTGCGGCTCTGACGGCACGTTCGACAGCATGGGTGAAGGCATGATCGTCAACTTCGACGGCGAGATCATCGCCCACGGCACGTCAGGACGGGCTGACGAGATTATCACTGCGGAAGTGCGGCCCGACCTCGTGCGCGAGGCGCGCATCCACTGGTCGGTCGAAAACAACATCTACCAGTTCGGTCACCGCGGCTATACGGCCGTGAAAGGCGGTGCGCAGGACTGCCCCTACACCTACATGCAGGATCTCATGGCCGGGAAATATCGCCTGCCGTGGGAGAAGCAGGTGGTGCATATGGACGGAACGAGCTGTG
>CAXTUM010000065.1:5473-9203 GCA_964247205.1 uncultured Beijerinckiaceae bacterium | reverse complement strand
TCGATCACGGATTTCTGCACGGTGCGGTCCAGCGCCGATGTCGGCTCGTCCAGCAGCATCAGCTTCGGCTTCAGGATCAGCGCACGGGCGATGGCGATCCGCTGCCGCTGACCGCCGGAGAATTCATGCGGATAGCGGTTGCGCATGCGCGGTTCGAGGCTCACCTCGATCAGAGCCTCCACGGCACGCCTGTCACGCTCTGCGCGAGAGAGATGCGGTTCATGCACCAGCAGCCCTTCCGTGATGATCTCGCCCACGGTCATGCGCGGGCTGAGTGACCCGAAAGGGTCCTGAAACACGACCTGCATATCGCGGCGCAGCGGGCGCATGGCAGAGCGGTCGAGCGGGGCCAGATCCTTGCCGTCAAAAACCACCTTGCCCGTCGCGGGAATCAGCTTGAGCAGCGCGCGTCCCAGTGTGGATTTTCCTGACCCGGACTCACCCACGATCCCAAGCGTTCCGCCCTTCGGCAGAATGAGGCTCACGCCATCGACTGCCACCAGAGGTGGTGCTTTCCTGAGAAAGCCACCATGCATCTTGAAGGACACGCGCATGTCCTGACCAGACAACAGGACAGGCGAACCTGATGCCGGAGCCATCTTGCGCCCGGAGGGTTCCGCCGCGATGAGCGCCTTCGTGTAATCGTGCTGCGGACGGGCAAAAACCTCGGCTACCGTGCCGGTCTCCACCACCTCGCCATAACGCATGACATAGACACGGCTGGCAAAGCGCTTCACCACGTTGAGATCATGGCTGATGAAGGCAATGGCCATGCCCAGCCGGTCCTTCAGCTCGGTCATTAGCCGAAGAATCTCGGCTTGAATCGTTACGTCCAGTGCCGTCGTTGGCTCATCCGCGATCAGGAGCTTGGGGTTGTTGGCCAGTGCCATCGCGATCATCACGCGCTGGCGCTGGCCGCCGGACAATTCATGCGGATAGGAGCGCATGCGCCCTTCCGCATTGGGAATACGCACCAGCTTCAGGAGTTCTACCGCCTTGCGTTCCGTTTCGGCCGCGGAAGCCTTCTGGTGCCTGCGGATCACAAGAATGATCTGCTGGCCGATCCGGTAGAGCGGATCGAGCGATGTCATCGGCTCCTGGAAAATCATGGTGATGGCATTGCCGCGATAGCGCGCCAGCGGCTGCACGCCGATATCGGCAATGGCCGAGCCATCAAAACTGACCTGCCCTGTCGCCGCACCGTTGCTGGCGAGCAGGCCCATCAGCGCCATCATGGTCTGGCTCTTGCCGGAACCGCTCTCACCCACGATCGCGACGATCTCGTTGCGGTGGATGGCCAGGTCGATACCCTTCACGGCTTCGACGACGCCGTCATTGGTTCGGAAGGAGACACGCAGGTTCTGGAGAGCAAGGAGAGGTGAGGTCATCACCTGTCCTTCGGATCAAGCGCATCGCGCAGGCCATCCCCAATGAAGTTCAGCGCGAACAGCGTGGTCACCAGAAAAATCGCAGGCAAGATCAACATATAAGCCGCGCCCTGGATGTTGCGCGCGCCATCGGAGATCAGCACGCCCCAGCTCGTCATCGGTTCCTGCACGCCAAGACCCAGGAACGACAGAAAGCTTTCCAGCAGGATCACCTTGGGTACCAGCAGCGTCATGTAGACGACTACAGGCCCAAGCACATTGGGGATGATGTGCCGCCTGAGAATGCCGCCGTGGCCGACACCCAGCGCTTCTGCCGCCTGCACGAACTCCTGCTGCCGCAGCGACAGCGTCTGCCCCCGCACGATGCGCGCCATGTCGAGCCATTCCACCGCGCCGACCGCAATGAACATCAGCACGAAGTTTCTGCCAAAAAACACCACGAGCATGATGACGAAGAAGATGAAGGGCAGCGCATAGATAATATCGACAATGCGCATCATCACATCATCCACCCGCCCGCCGAAATAGCCCGACGTCGCCCCGTAAATCACGCCGATCATCACGCCCACGCCCGCCGCCAGCAGGCCAATGGCGAGGCTGACCCGACCCGCGATCAGCGTGCGCGTCAGCAGGTCACGGCCATTGGCGTCGGTGCCGAACAGGAATCGGCGGTATTCAATGGGCACCGAAACAACAAGCTTCCTGCCCTCATCCTCGCGCGCCAGCACCGTTGGCTTTCCGAAAGCATCGGAGCGCTCGAAGAACGCGAGGCCGCGCTCGTCGATGGGGCGTGCTCCCACCAAGGTAACCTTCACCACATCACCTTTGACTTCAATCACTTCTGCTTTAGCCCGGACACGTGACGCGATGCGCTCGATCGCGGGCTGGATCTGGTCGGGCAAAGGAAAAGCTGAAAGGCTCGCGGGAACGCGGGTGTATTCAGGATAAACTTTATCAAAGGCGTGGCCCGTGATGAAGGGCCCAAACAGCGACAGCAGCGTCACCAAAGCCAGCGCAAAAAGGCTCGCCACAGCCGCCTTGTTGCGCCTGAGGCGCAGCTTGGCATCATCCCAGAGCGAGCGGCCAATGTCGGACGTGAGAACTGCGTCTGTCACGCGTACCTCACCCGCGGATCAAGCGCCGCATACAGCACATCCACGATGAGATTGAACACCAGCACAAAACACGCAATCACCACGACTGTGCCCATGACCAGCGTATAATCGCGGTTGAGCGCTCCCTCGACGAAATAGCGCCCGATGCCTGGCAGTCCGAAGATCGTCTCCACCACCACGGAGCCTGTCAGCAATGCAGCCGCAGCAGGTCCGAGATAGGACACCACGGGCAGTGACGCGCCCCTCAGCGCATGGCGGATAATCGTGGCGTCCGACAATCCTTGCGCCCTGAGCGTGCGGATATGATTGGCCCGCAGCATCTCGATCATGGCGGCTCGGATCATGCGGGCTACAACCGCCATCTGCGGCAAGGCCAGCACCAGCACGGGCAGAACCGTGTTACGAACGGCACCATCGTTCCATCCGCCGACCGGCAGCCACGCCAGCCACAGCCCGAAGATGACCTGAAACAGCGGCGCCGTCACGAAGGTGGGGATGGTGATGCCTGCGGTTGCGGCGGTGACGACAACATAATCAGCGGGCTGATTCTGCCGCAGCGCTGCAATGACGCCAAACGCCCCGCCCACAATAACCGCCATAGTCAGCGCCAGTGCACCAAGCCTGATCGATACCGGCAACCCCTTGGCGAAAAGCTCCGCCACGGTCAGATCCTGGCTGGAGAAAGAAGGGCCGAAATCACCGCGCATCAGCCCTTGCAGGTAAAGCAGATACTGCCTCCACAACGGCTCATCCAGCTTGTAGAGCTTGCGCAGGTTTGCCAGCACAACCTCGTTCAGCGGTTGCTCAAGATCGAACGGCCCGCCCGGCGCAACGCGGATCAGGAAAAAACTGATCGTGATCACCACGAGCAACGTGGGGATGGTGGAGAGAAGGCGGCGGAGGATGTAGCTGAGCATTAAATGTCATCCCGTGCGCGCTGCGGCATGCAATGCCGCTGCGCAGACACGGGACCTCATGCAGATCATGGCTACAGAGTCACCGGCATCAAATCGCGCCATTCCGGGTTCCGCTCTTTGATAATCTGGTCTTTCCATGCGCACCGCCATTTCTTGATCCGCTTTTCTGCGGCGATTGCCTCGTTCGCGTCAGAAAATTCGTCGGCATAGACCAGCCGGTGCAGATTGTATTTCTTGCAGAATGCAGAGCCTTTGCCGAGGCGGTGTTCACAGACCCGCCGCTCGAGATTGTTGGTGATGCCAACATAGA
>CAXTUM010000065.1:0-5373 GCA_964247205.1 uncultured Beijerinckiaceae bacterium | reverse complement strand
CCGAGGCGGTGTTCACAGACCCGCCGCTCGAGATTGTTGGTGATGCCAACATAGAGGACACCATGCGGCTTGTTGGTGAGAATGGAGACGAAATAGCTGCCCAGCTTTGAACTCCGTCAAAGTAATTCAGATATCTTGGATGGCTCACTCGGCCTGAGATCCCGTGTCTGCACCGCAGCACTGGCGTGCTGCAGTGCGCACGGGATGACATCAGTTCACCAGCCGATAGAACCGCGATGCATACGCCCCGCGCAGGTTCGACGAGAACCCTTGCAGCTTGCTCGAAACCAGATTCTTCGTTGAATAGAACAGCACCGACGCATAAGGCTGCTCCCGGGCGATGATCTGCTCGGCCTTCAGCAGGATGTCGGCCCTCTTCTTCAGATCCGTCTCGCTCTCCGCCTGTTTCATGAGGCCATCAAACTCTGCGTTCTCGAACCGCGCGTAGTTGAAGCCCGTGTTGTCCTTCTGGAACAGGAACAGGAAGTTCTGCGGATCGGAATAGTCCCCGATCCAGCCGGCGCGCGCTGCATCGAAATCGCCGCGCTCGCGCAGGAACGCAAAATGCGTGCGCGCATCCGTGTTGATGAAGGTCGTCTCCACGCCCACCTGCTTCCACTGGTCGGCGATAGCCACCACTGTGCGGCGGTTGTTGTCCGTCGTGTTGTAGCGGATCTCGACCTTCAGCGGCTTGCCGGGACCAAATCCGGCAGCAGCGAGCAGTTTCTTTGCGGTATCCTCACGGTCGATAGGGGATTTGTCCGCCCAGTCGGGAGCGGCTGGCTTGCCGTAGTTCCCGATTCCCGGCGGCACGAAGGAATACCCTGGCAGCATCGTTCCGCCCCAGATCTGCTCAGCGATGAACTCGCGGTCGATGGTCATCGACAGGGCCTGGCGCACGCGAACATCGTCGAATGGCTTCTTCGCCATGTTGAAGGCGAGATAATACGTGCCCAGATACGGCGCGATCTTCACCTGATCGCCCAGTTTCTCTTTCAGGAACTTGGTCTGGTCGGCCGGGATATCGGTGGTGAAGTGCAGTTCGCCCGCCATGAAGCGGCGCGATGCGGCGGCGAAATCTGGCGTCGGGTAGTACATGATCCGCTCGATCTGCACGTTGGCAGCGTCATGGAAGTTCGGGTTCTTGTCCATGCGGATATGGGAGTTCGGCGTCCACTCCTTCAGCACATAGGCACCATTCGACACCCAGTTCTCGGGCTTCGTGTAGTCCGACCCGTGCTTCATCACGCTGGCTGCATGAACGGCGTAACCTGTCTGATGCGTCAGCAATTCCAGGAAATAGGGCGTCGGCCGCTCCAGCGTGATCTCCAGCGTCTTGTCGTCGATGGCCTTGACGCCAAGGTCCTCCAGTTTCGCGCCGTCCTGTTTCTTGTTGATCTTCTCTGCATTCCTGATTGGGAAGAGGATATTGGCGTATTTCGCGCCGGTCTCCGGGTTGATGATGCGGCGGAAGGCGAAGACGTAGTCCGACGCCTTGAAGTCGTCGCCGTTGGACCATTTGGCGTTCGACCGGAGCTTGAAAGTGTAAACCGTGCCGTCGCCGGTCTCCCTATGGCTCTCGGCCACCCCATAGACGACCTCACCCTTGGCGTTGTGGATCATCAGGCCTTCCCAGAGATCACGCGACAGATGCGCCTCGGTAGTGACGCTGCCCTTCTGCACATCCAGCGTCTCCGGGTCGCCGTCGTTGCCGCGATGGAACGTGACCTGCGCGAAGGCAGTGGATGACAGCAGAGTGGCCGTGGCAAAGGCGGCGGCGCGGAAAAGACTCTTCGAATGGAACATGATGGCGTCCTCCATGTTGGGCGCTCGTGATGCTCCCTTGCCTCCCGAGCGGACAGACCCGCAGCTAAGCGTCAACCCGAAGGTTTCGCAATCACAGAAAACGACTCAGGAAGAAAAAAAGTTCAGGTATGAACAAAAATCAAATAGCGACATTTTGTTGACGAGTTGTTGACATCATGAAATTTTGAGCTAGCCTGAGCTTTGTCAGGGAGGGTGACGGGATGGAGTCCTCGGGAACAAGACCACGGGAAACGCAGGTTCACACCAGCGCCGCCGCCTTGCGCGGCGCGATTCGCAGTGGCGGTTTCTGCGGGCAGACATCCGGCCAATGTCCCGGACACGTGCAAGGCAACGTGGTGATTCTGCCGGTCGATGCTGCAGCTGATTTCTTGCGTTTCGCCACGCTCAATCCCAGGCCCTGCCCTGTCATCAGCATAGCGGAGCCGGGCGACCCCGTTCTGGGAAACCTTGGGCAAGACATCGATATCCGCAGCGATGTGCCCCGCTACCGCGTCTGGCACGACGGCGTGCTGACCGATGAACCAACCGATATTTCGAACATCTGGCGGGATGACCTCGTCACCTTCGTGCTGGGCTGCAGCTTCTCCTTCGAGGAAGCGATGATCGAGAACGGCCTCGAAGTGCGCCATGTACGGCTGGGCCTCAACGTGCCGATGTTCCGGACCAACATCGCTTGCCAGCCTGCCGGGTGTTTTCATGGTCCGCTCGTGGTGACCATGCGTCCGTTCAGGGCCGCAGACGCCATACGCGCCGTGCAGATCACATCCCGGTTCCCGTCGGTTCATGGCGCTCCCGTGCATCTGGGACGCCCGGACCTGATCGGGATCAATGATTTGTCAAAGCCCGACTACGGCGATGCCGTTCCTGTTGCCGATAATGAGGTGCCTGTCTTCTGGGCCTGCGGGGTGACGCCGCAAGCGGCGATCATGCAGGCAAGACTGCCGTTCGCCATCACCCATGCACCAGGCTGCATGCTGGTGACATCTTCTGAACAGCCGCCTGGCAGCCCTTTAACTTCAAGCGTTCCCGAGGAGGACAACATGAGACGGAATTTCCTGAAACCGGCGCTTTTCGCAGCCGCGGCGGCGCTCACCTCTCCTGCCATGGCGCAGATCAAGTGGGATATGCCGACGCCCTATTCCGACGGCACCTTCCAGACACAGAATGTCCGCACCTTTGCTGCCGATGTCGAGGCGGCGACGGGCAAGAAAATCCAGATCACGGTGCATTCCAATGCATCGCTGGTGAAGATGCCGGAAATGCGCCGCGCGGTCGCGACCGGTCAGGTGCAGATCGGCGAATTGCTGATCTCGGTGCTCGGCAACGAAGACACGATGTTCGCCTTCGACTCGACGCCCGGGCTCGCGACCAGCTACGCCGATGCCCGCAAGCTCTACGGCGCGGCGCGAAAGCATCTGGAAACGCGGCTCGAAAAATCCGGACTGATGATGCTCTACTCCGTCGCCTGGCCTCCGCAGGCGATTTACACGAAAAAACCGATCGAGAAGCTCGCTGACCTCAAGGGCACGAAATTCAGAAGCTTCAACCCATCCACAGCACGCTTCATTGATCTCATCGGCGCATCGGCAGTGACGATACAGGTGCCCGAGATCGCGCAAGCATTCCGCACCGGCGTGCTGGACGCCATGATCACATCAGGCGCCACCGGCGTCGACAGCCAGGCCTGGGATTACCTCAGCCATTATTATGACGTTCAGGCCTTCCTGCCGCAGAACGTGGTCATCGTGAACAAGGCGGCCTTCGAAGCTTTGCCCGCCGATATCAAGGCAGCAATCACCGCAGCAGCGGCGCGCGCTGAGGACCGCGGCTGGATACTCTCGGAAGAGCTGAACGAAACCTACAAGAAGACGCTCGCTGAAAAGGGCATCAAGGTCCTGCCGCCCACAGATGCCATGAAGGCTGAACTCAAGGCCATCGGCGAAACCATGGCCGCCGAATGGGCGAAGAAAGCCGGCGCTGACGGCGAAGCCGTGCTGAAGGCCTATCGCTGAGTTTCTTTCCCTCTCCCGCCTGGCGCGAGAGGGTGGCGGAGCGAAGCAACGCCGGGTGAGGGCAGCGACTGATCAGGCGCGGCGTTGCCCTCATCCGTCAGGCTCCGCCTGCCACCTTCTCCCGCAGGCGGGAGAAGGGAAGCAAGCATTTCGACAACGTCAGACCACAAACCACAAAAGGCGCAACCCATGCGGTCCCCGCTCGAACCACTCTACAAGCTGACGGCATTCCTCGCGGTTGCTGCCCTTGTTGCCATAGCCGGCATCATCCTCGCCGACGTCATTCTCCGCCAGTTTGGCGGCCAGGTGAAATCCTCGGATGATGTCGCGGGATTTGCTCTGGTAGCGACTGGCATGCTGGGCCTCGCGCCTACTTACCGCCGGGGAGATCATATCCGCGTTGGTCTGCTGATCGACCGGTTGGCGGGTGGCGCACGCAAGACCGTGGAAATCGTCTGTCTCATCTTCGGTGTTTCGGCCATCGGTTGGGCAAGTTGGTGGACCGGTCGCTTTGCCTATGATTCCTGGGCTTTCAACGAGTTGAGCCAGGGGCTTGTCGCAATCCCCCTGTGGTTCCCGCAGTTCTTCATGTTCTTCGGCCTGTTCGTTCTCTTCGTCGCCATGGTGGAAGACCTGCTGCGTCTCGTGACGGGTGGACAGCCGAGCTACCTCGCCAATGCCCCGGCGGAAGCCGAAGTCGGCTCATTCGACCGCTGAAGGAACAGCAACAATGGACCCCACCACAGCTTCGCTCGCGCTTGTCGTCATCATGTTCGTGGCGCTCACCATGGGCGCCTGGATCGGCATCGCGCTCGCTGCCGTCGGCTATGCCGCGATGGCGCTGATGACAACACGCCCCATCGGCCTCAACTTCGCCTCTGCGCTCTGGAGCGCGAACAATTCCTGGACGCTGACGGCGCTGCCCATGTTCATCTGGATGGGTGAAATCCTGTTCCGGTCGAAGCTCTCGGAAGACATGTTCAAGGGGCTGGCGCCCTGGGTGCAGCGGCTGCCTGGCCGTTTGCTCCACACCAACGTCTTCGGCTGCGGCATCTTCGCGGCGATCTCGGGCTCATCGGCAGCCACCGCAGCCACGATCGGCAAGATGACGATCCCGGAACTGCGCAAGCGCGGCTATGATGATTTCATGCTGGTGGGGTCGCTCGCAGGCTCCGGCACGCTGGGGCTGCTCATCCCGCCATCCATCATCATGATCGTTTATGGCGTGGCGGCAGAAGTCTCGATTGCACGCCTGTTCATCGCGGGTATCCTCCCCGGTATCGTGCTGATGCTGATCTTCTCGGCCATCGTCATGGGCTATGCCACATTGCGCCCCGCCATGATCCCGGCGCGTGATCCCCGGATGAGCCTCGCCGAAAAGCTGTATGAATCGCGCCGGCTGATTCCAACGGTGCTACTGATTCTTACGGTCCTCGGCTCGATCTACGGCGGCCTTGCCACACCGACAGAGTCTGCCGTGCTCGGCGTTGTCGGCGCGCTGATCCTGTCAGGTTTGGACAAGCTGATGGAGAAG
>CAXTUM010000064.1:0-9304 GCA_964247205.1 uncultured Beijerinckiaceae bacterium | reverse complement strand
GTCTGGAAGTACTTCAGAGCCATGCGGGCGTTGCGCTCCACACCGCGCCCTTCGCGGTAGAGCGCGCCCAGCCGGTATTGCGCCGGTGCGGAACCGAAGTCGGCGGCGCGCTCGAACCAGAGGGCCGCAGCTTTCGGATCACGCGGCGCGCCCTTGCCTTCGAGATAGCGGGTGCCGAGTTCGATGAAGGCGGCGGGATCGCCATTGCGTGCGGCGGCCTTCAGGCGCTCGGACTCGCGGATGCCCTCGAAGCGGAACAGCGGGTCATTTGCAATGGATGCTGTGGATTTCGGCGGGTTCACGGACATCGTGGTTCCCTTTCCAGCTTCCAGTCCAAGGGCTCCCACCGTGGCGGGATCGGATGGCAGGAATGCGGCCTCGCCCTGCGCCTGCCGCGGAGGCTGGCTGAGGATCCGGTCATCCGGTTTGGCCGCGGTGATCTGGGGCGGCAGAGCCTCACTGGCGGGCGGCAGAATCTGGCGGGGCTGGACAACGGGCGGCGTGCCTGCCGTGGCCAGCGCCAGGCGGTCAACCGCGCGCTCGAGAACCGTTGTTTTCTTCGGCGCCGGAGTTTCCACCCGTGGCTGCGGTGTTGCCTCGGGGTCGCGGGTGAACTGGACCGTGGCGCCTACGGCCACGATCAGTGCGGCCAGCCCGAGCAGCAGAACATGCTTCTTGTTGAGGTTTACCTTTGTGCCGAAGCTTGCCTTGTCGGCTGCCGCCTTGCCCTTCGCCGCTACCGGTGCGAGCGCTTCGGCAGATTGATCGGCGGCGGTCTGGGCAGCACGTCGGGCTGCAGTGAGGAAGTTGGTCCTGGGGTCATTGCCTGCGATTGGCTCAGGTCTGCCCTTGCGATCCTGATCCGGCCGGCCGGAACCAGGCTCGAGCGGCAGATCAAGCGGATCGTTCAGCGTGCTGACCATGGAAGGCTGCGGCTGCTGCGCTGTTTCGTGCTGCGCGGCATCTGCATCCGTTACAGCCGGGCCGCTCCTGCTTTTGCCCTTGCCGAGCTTGATGCCCGAAACGGCGCCCTTGGCTGCTGCAAAGGCGGACGCGAGAGCACTCCTGTTCAAAGGCTCTTCCGCTGCGGCGGGCGCCGAGACGCCCATGCGTTGTGCGCGCAGGCTGGCGACAGTATCCTGGAAGGCGCTGGTCTGGAGCGGGGGCTCAGGACGTGACAGTTCCGGGCGCGGCGGTTCTGTCATCACCGGGCGGTTCTCCACAGCGCCGAGAGGAGGCAGCGGATCGGCCATCATCGGCTTCAGGGGCATCGGTCCGGGACCGGAGAGCTGTGAAGGCGGTGCGAACGGCATTTCCCGCGCACGATAGACTTCGGGGGGGAGTTGAGGTGTTTCGGGTTCGTGCGCCCAGATATCCAGATCCTGGGCAGGCTCCGAAGTCCTTGCAGCGGTAACCGGCACAGCCGCATTCTGGATTGGCTGGAGGGCAGGACGGACCGTCTGTGCGGCGTGTGCCGCGACGGGCAGGGGCGGAACAGGTGCGGGCAGATCGTCCCGCCGCTTCATGTCCTTTTCCATGTCCACAAGGCGTCCGACCACCTTCTGCAACGTGTCATGCACGGCGCCGAGAGTCTCGCTGGTGCGGCGTTCGGCCTCCTTCTGGGCCACGTGGATATCGGACAGCGTGCGCTGGACCTGTACGTTCTCGGCCAGAGCGCCAGCTGCAGTTGACTGGGCTGGAGCCTTGCTCAGCACGTCTGTAGCGGCGCGGCGCACCGCATGTTCTGTCGCGGTGCCGATATCGGACTTGAGGCCATCGAGCTGGCGGAAGAGATCGCTGATCGAGCGTTCCAGGCCGCTGACATCAGCCATGGCCGGAACCTGCTGCGCTGCGGGCGTCGCCTCCAGCTTGCGGCTGAGGGCCTGAATGTCCTGATGCAGCCGCTCGAAGGCCTGATCATCGGAAGGGCTGTTCTGCAGGGTCTCGATGCGCGCCGCAAGATTGCCCAGCAGCATTTCGGTGCTGGCCGACAGCGGAGCGGCGACGGGGGCCGGCCTTTCGGCCATGAGAGACTGCAGATGATCAAGGCGGTCGGAGATATCCGCCGGTGCGTGACGAATAGCATCAAGCTTGTCATCGATTGACCGCAGATGATCCAGCCGTGCGCTGATTTCAGCAGGGGCCTGCTGCAATGCATCGAGCTTCTGCTCCAGCGACTGGAACCGGTTCAGGCTGGCCGCCGATTCCTGCGGCGCACGTTCAATGGCTTCAAGCCGCCGCTCCAGAGCCTGCAAGGCCCCCAGCACGCGGCTGTCATCGGCAGGTGTGGCGCTGGCATGGACGATATGCTTCAGCTCTTCGATGGCGTTCTCGACCGACTTCTGGCCGCGCAGGTCCCGCACGCCGGAGACGCGCATGGTCATGACCTTGTCGGTGATTGTCTCAAGGCGATCTTCGAGTGACTGGAAATGACGCTCCAGAGCGCTGAAATCCTGTGCGCCGCCGCCGCGCTCGCTCTGCAGCCCGGCCCGCATCGAGGCGATTTCAGCCATCAGCCGTTCGAACTGTGCGCCAGCGGCAGGTGATTGTTCGAGTTGCTCCAGCTTGCGGTCAAGCGAACTGATGGCCAGAAGAATGTCCGGCGAGTTTGAGGGTTGAACCGGGCGGGCGACGCGCGCGATCTCCTGCTGGAGCCTGGCCAACTGGCCGGACACGGCTGCCTGCTCCGTCTGTTCCCGGCCAGCAGACTGGCGCATCAACGCGTCCATGCGTGAGCCAAGGAGGGCAAGTTGCTGCTCAACCCGCCTGATTTCGGCGGAGCGGGCGCGCGCCGGCGCATCTGGTGCGGCCGCGCTCGACCGCAGATCACGCCGCTGGCCTTGCGGCGGTTCTGCAACGGGCGGCGCGGGCTGGCGGCTGCGCTGCTCGATCAGGTCGACGACATTGGAAATCTTCTGCTCAAGCGCACCGATCAGGTCAGGATCGGGCGGCATCGAAATGCGTCCATGGGCCAAGGGCGCAGTACGGGCGTTCATGCCCCGCTCGATGTTGTCGATCAGGCCAAGGACGCGGTTGTCAACCGGGCGCTCCCGGGCTCCCGTACGGTCCCCGATACGGCGCTCCAGTGTTTCGAGCGCAGATGCAGTCCGCTCCTCGTTGGCGCGGATCGTATCCATTGCATCCTGAAGTATGCGTTCGACACGATCATCGGAATAGCTGTCATCATCGCGGGATTCGCGGCGTTCGATGCGGCGGGTTGCTGCTTCAAGCGGGCTTTCCTCGAACCGGTCGCGCCCGGCCCGCCGGCGGCTGCGATTCCCGCGGCGGCTTGAATCATTCGCGGCGTCATCCGCCAGGGCCCGGTCAAGCCACTGCTGCACGCTCATGCCCGCTTCACGGGCTGCGTCCTCGATCACATCGCGGGGGTCAGGCTCGTGGCCTCTCGCCCCTCGGGAATAACCATATGCCATTATACAGCCCATCGTCCGGTCGAAACGGCGCTGAAGGAAGGGGCATGACAGGGGAGTGATTGCGAATCACCCACTCCGGCCCTTTTCCAGCAACTCGGCAAAAACTGCCCCGGCGTGGTAAAGGGAGGGTTAATTTTCGGATGATTTCGTTAATTTGTTTAAAGATTTGTCATTCGCGGTTGGCCCAGTTCACGCTGAACGGGATGAGCAGACCAAGGCCGAAAAAGCGGACGAGATGGTGCAGGCCGACATAAATCGGGTCCAGTCCAAGCGCGACGCCAAGGATGATCATGGCTTCAAGCCCCCCCGGTGCGAAGGCGACCAGCGCCTGTCCGAAAGGAACCTGTGCAGCAAGTGAGGCGATCCAGGCGAAGGCGAGCGCCACTCCAAGGCTCACGGTGAAGGCGCCGAATGACACGGCGAGTGTGGAAACCAGCAGTTTGCGCGTGATCTGCGCAAAGCGGGTGGCGATATAGATTCCGACAAGCGCAAAGCCGACGTGCAGCATCCAGTCCGGCGGATTGCCCTGCACCAGACTGGTGGCATGCAGCAGCGCGGAGAAGACCATGCCGCCGAAAATCCAGGGTGCAGCCATGCCAAGGCGCTGCAAGCCGTAGCCAAAGATGCCGCTTCCGACCAGCATGACAGCGAGCGCCGCGGCCGTTGCCACGCCTCGCCCCGGGCCTATTCCGGCGGTGCTTGTGGCGGAAACAACGCCGGGGAGGAAAGCCACCAGCATGAACAGCCGGACCGACTGCGCCATGGTGACCTTGAGCAGGTCGGCCCGCGTGTCGGCGGCGACAGCGAGAACGCTGGTCAGGGCGCCGGGAGCTGCCGCGAAAAAGGCGGTCGCCCTGTCCCAGCCGCCGACGCGGCGGAGGTAAAGCTGGGTGAGGATCATCGTTGCCGCAATCGAGAGTGCGAAAACGATCAGACTGGCAGGATAGCGCTGGAAACCCTGCAGCATCTCGGGCGTCACGGAGCTGCCCATGGCCAGGCCGCCGAGCATCATGCCAAGATCACGCAGCCACGAGCGAAGGCGCACTTCGCGGCCTGAGGCCAGCAGAAGGCTGACGCCCAGCATAGCGCCGGACAGGGTTGCGGCGGGAAACGAGATTGCGTTGAAGACGAGAACGCCAAGACCGGCAGCGAGCAGTGTCTCGATATCCGCCCGTATTTTCTGAAACCAGTCAGGCATGACGGGACATGAGGTCAGAATCAAACCTCATGTCAACTTTGCATGGTTTCTCAGCTGCTATGCGAAAAGATGATACGCATCAGATCGGCTGCATTGCGGGCGCCCAGCTTGTCCATGATCCGTGCGCGATGCACTTCCACGGTGCGCGGGCTGATGCCCAGAATGCGGCCGGCTTCCTTGCTGGAAGCGCCAGTCGCGATTTCCCGCAGGACCTCACGCTCACGCGGCGTCAGGACATTGCCGCCGATGTTGGTGAGATCAAAATCACTGCCACCCTGGTCCTTGCGGGCCTGGGCGTTCATGGCCGCCTTGAGCTGGTCCAGCAGCACGTCCATCGAGAAAGGCTTCTCGACGAAATCATAGGCGCCGAGCTTGATGGCCTCGACAGCCATCGGAACGTCTCCATGCCCGGTGATCATCAGCACGGGCGCCGGGTGATTTCCTGACTTCATAGATTTGAGGACATCCAGTCCTGTCTGGTCCGGGAGCCGCACATCAAGTACGATGGCCGCTGGCGCGCGCATCTGCACGACTTTGAGAACAGAGGCTGCGTTGGAAAAGCTCTCTACTGTGTAGCCTTCTCCCCGCAAGGCCATCGTTAAAGCATCGCGGACAGCAGGATCATCGTCCACAACGAAAATTTCATCTGTTTGTTTCAGAGCGTTAAGCATTCCCCACCTTCTGCTTTCAACGCACATTCCGGTTGACGCCGGAAGCGCGATCGTTTGTTATTTTAGTCTTTTCGCGTCGGCAGTTTCAAACCAAAGCAGGCTCCACTGCCGCTTCCTCCTGTATCAAGCACAAGATCGCCATGATGATTTTGTGCAATCATCTTGGATATAGCAAGTCCAAGTCCCATTCCCTGCGGTTTGCTGGTCTCGAAGGCCTTGAAGAGGCGGCCGGCCATGGATGGCGTTATCCCGGGGCCATTGTCCGAAACCCGAAAATGGGCAAAGCCATCCGAAACGGATGTCGTGACAAAAATTCTTGGAAGCGGTTTCCGGCTGGTGGCTTCAACAGCATTCTTGAGAAGATTGACCATTATCTGGCGAATCTGCACGGCATCGCACATGATCAAGGGAGAGTTTGTCTCAAAATCTCTCTCGATCTGGATTGCCTTGGAGGTTCCAAGGAGAGACAGTTCGAGACTCTCTTCCGCCATGGAATTCATGTCCATCGGCTTGCGATCCGGTTCACTGCGGGCACTGAACCGACGCATCCGCCTGACTATCTCGCCAGCGCGCTCGGCCTCGCGCAGTGACTTCTCGACCATTTCAATCACGATAGGCGCCGTATCGGGCAGCTTGGCGCATTGACGCCGGAGTGACTGTAGATAGATGGTCAAAGCAGCCAAAGGTTGATTGAGTTCATGGGCAAGGGCTGATCCCATGGCATCTATTCCTGACGCCTTTGTCTGTTCCAGCGCCTTGATGAGGCGAGGGCCGACGTCAGGATTTTTCAAAGCAGTGTGAGCAGAGCCACGCTCCACAGCTTCGATAGCGCCAATTATTTCAATGCTCATATGTAAGTGGTAACACATACATTTGGGAACTAAAAGAATTTAAATATTTTTTAAATCCAGCCTGTTCACAAGCGGTGATTTCAGGCGTCAAAGCCGCTCGACCCAGCCTTTCAGGCGGGCTGCTGCCTCGGCGGCCTGTTCCGGTGACCTGGCGAAGCAAAGCCTGAAAAAGGCCTCGCTGCCGGGACCAAATGCAGTTCCGGGTGCGACGCCGACCCTGGCTTCGTCGATCATGGTGAGCGCGGTTTTGCGCGTATCGGTGACGCCGTCCACCGTGAAGAAAAGATAGAATGCCCCGGCGGGCTTGAGGAAGCGCACACGGCCGGTGGATTGCAGCGCATCGCAGATCACGTCACGGCTCTGTCTGGCGCGGCTGATCTGGTGGGTGATGAAGCTCTCCCCATTGTCGAGCGCCGCGATAGCCGCGCGCTGCACGAAAACCGGTGACCCGGACGTTGAATACTGGATCAGGTTTTCCACCACCGGCCCCAGTTCCGGCGGACATTCTATCCATCCTAGCCGCCAGCCCGTCATCGCCCAGTTCTTCGACATGGTCTGGACGAAGATGATTCTGTCATCCGGTTCCATCACGTCGTGGAAGGAAGGCGCGCGGGAACTCTCGTAGACAAAGCGGCCATAAATCTCGTCCGCGATGATCCAGAGGCCGTGCTGGCGCGCAATGGCGAGGATTTCGCGCAGTTCAGCCTCGGTCGCTGTCCAGCCCGTGGGATTGGCGGGCGAGTTGATGACGATGGCCTTTGTTCTGGGTGTCACCGCAGCGGCGAGATCGCCCATGTCAAGCATCCAGCCCCGGTTGCCGAAGCTTTGCTGGACGGTCACGGTCCTGGCGCCCGAGATGCCGATGGCGGCATCGAAATTGGGCCAGGCCGGTGTGGGAATGATGACCTCGTCGCCCGCACCTGCAACCATGCGGATGGAAATCTGCACGGCCTGCATGCCGCCGCCGGTGACATAGAACTGCTCGCGCTCGAAGGGCCGGTCATAGGTGCGTGTCATGTAACGGGCGATGGCGTCACGCAGGTCGGGGATGCCGCGCTGCCATGTGTAGAAGGTTTCGCCCGCCGCAAGCGAGCGCGTCGCGGCGTCGGTGATGAAGCCCGGCGTGGGGGTATCGCCTTCGCCCACCCACATCGGGATGACGCCTTCGCGGGCGCGCCCGTATTTCGAGACTTCGACGATGCCGCTGGCGGGAGCATTCACGGCTTCGGGGCGGAGGGCGGACAGAAGGGACAAGGACAACTCGCGGGCTGATCGGATGAGCGTTGCCTTTAGCGGAGCAGGCTTGCCGCGTCCTATGGAAACTTGGGATCAAACCGATGGATTGGCGAGATGAATGGCGTGCGCACGGCCATGAAAAAACCCCGGGCAGACGGCCCGGGGTTCAATCAAGACCAGTGATTTCCGAAACTTACTTCTTCAGCAGGTCGCGGATCTCGCCCAGCAGCGACTCGGATGCGGTCGGAGGCGTGGGAGCAGCCGGAGCAGCGGCTTCGGCCTTCTTCATCGAGTTCATCGCCTTGATGACGAGGAAGAGGACGAAGGCGACGATTAGGAAGTTGACGACGTAGGTCATGAACTGGCCGTAGCCGAGAACCGCGCCGGCCTTCTTGGCGTCAGCGTAGCCTGTTCCAGGCGCAACCTTCGCGCCGAGCGAGGCGTAGAGGTTGGAGAAGTCCACGTTGCCGAAGATGGCGCCGATGATCGGCATGATGATGTCCGCCACCATAGACTCGACGATCTTGCCGAATGCGCCGCCGATGATCACGCCGACCGCGAGATCGACCACATTGCCCTTCATGGCGAAATCTTTGAATTCCTTGAGCATGGCTGCCCCCTTCTTTGTTTCGTTGCAAACACACGCGAGCGTTGGCCAGCCCGGCCTTCGCGTTTGCAAGCGATAGCGATGGCTTGGAGAAAGATAAAGCTTTTTAATACGTAATTTTCCAGAATTTTGCGGCTTTTTCTTCGATCCGGCATACGAAGACACCGCTTTGAGGAGAGTAGCGCAGGCCCCGATGCGCTCAAAAAGCCTCGGGATAACGCGCAAGCATTTTGCGCATGGCTCCTCTGTCTGTTATGCACGATCCGTCGCGATGCCCGGACCTGGGGAGGGATGCGCCGCGCGGCCCGGGAGGAATGCAAAATGGCAATGGACTGGGACAAGGTCCGCATTTTCTTTGCGGCGGCGGAGGCGGGCAGTTTCACGCATGCGGGCACGGCGCTGGGGCTGTCGCAATCGGCGGTCAGCAGGCAGGTGAGTGCGCTGGAGACGGAGCTGAAGATTCCGCTGTTTCACCGGCATGCGCGCGGGCTGATCCTGACGGAGCAGGGGGAACTGCTGTTCCGCACGGCGCGCGAGGTGCTGCAGAAGCTGGAGCAGACGCGCGCCAAGCTCTCGGACAGCCGCGAAAAACCCAACGGCGAGTTGAAGATCACGGCCAATGTCGGGCTTGGAACACACTGGCTGACGCCACGGCTGGGAGAGTTCATTGATAAATTTCCGGAAATCCAGCTGCAGATGATCCTCACGGATGATGAGCTGGATCTCTCCATGCGCGAGGCCGATGTGGCGCTGCGCCTGCGCCAGCCGGTGCAGGGCGACCTGATCCAGCGCAAGCTGTTCACCGTGCATTTCCACGCTTACGCCAGCCCGGATTACCTCAAGCGCTTCGGCCAGCCGAAAGGCGTTGACGAACTGACAGAGCACAGGCTGCTGAAATTCGGGGGCACGCTGCCGCCGCATCTGCTGGATTTGAACTGGCACATCACGACAGGACGCGGGCCGAGGGAACCGCGCGAGGCGGCGTTCATCGTCAACAACCTGACGGCGCTGATCCGCTCCTGCCAGCGCGGCTTCGGCATCGCCATCCTGCCGGATTATCTGGTGGAGCCCGACAGCGGGCTGGTGCAGCTGCTGACATCCGAAACCATGCCGGAGCTCGACTGCTACCTCGTCTATGCGGAAGAGATGAAGGGCGTGGCGCGGGTGCAGGTGTTCCGGGATTTTCTGGTCAGCAAGGCGCAAAGGTGGGCGTTCTAGGGGGCAAGAGGCCAATGCGAGTGTCTGCACGAAATTCAACGGTCCTGCTGATCGGCGTCTCGCTCGGTGCCTGCGTCGCCGCCGGCCCGCCC
>CAXTUM010000063.1:0-9337 GCA_964247205.1 uncultured Beijerinckiaceae bacterium | reverse complement strand
CGCTTTTGACGGGCAGCCAGGGTGAAGCTCGCGCGGCGCTCGCCCGTATTGCCCCTAATGAACACTCTGAAGTGACACTCTCCCAAGGGGATCGCGTGATCTTTTCCTCGCGCACCATTCCTGGCAACGAGAAAGAGGTCGGCGCGATCATCAACGGCTTGTATCGGCAGGGCATCGAGGTGATCACGGACCGAACGCATCTCGTGCATGTTTCCGGGCATCCACGTCGCGACGAGGTGAAGCAACTCTACAGCTGGATCAGGCCCAAAGTGGCTATTCCGGCCCATGGCGAGACATCGCATCTGTCCGAACACGCCATCTTCGCCAGGGCGCAGGGCGTGCCCAATGTGATACGCGCCTTCAATGGCGAGGTCGTTCAATTGTCCGGTCAAGCAGGCGTGGTCGATCAGGTCCAATCTGGCCGCATCTTCAAGGATGGCGACCTGCTGGTGCAGGCAACAGACCGCACCGTTCCGGACCGCAAGAAGCTGTCGTTCGCGGGAATTGTCTCCGTCGCCATCGCTGTTGATGAGCGCGGAACGCTGATGAGCGATGCGGAAGTCCGCACGGCTGGTCTGCCGGTCAAGACCAGCGACGGGCAGGATTTCGACGCGTTCGTGCTGGACCTCACCGAGGACCTGCTGGAAAACCTGCCGAAGAAGAAGCTTCAGGATCCGGTAGCCCTGCGCCAGATACTCGAGCGCGGCATCCGCAACGGGGTTTCTGCGGAATGGGACAAGAAGCCGATGGTCCATGCCCTTGTGACACTGGTCTAAGCCATGCTCGGACGCCTGAACCATGTCGCCATAGCCGTAAAGGACCTTGCAAAGGCCTGCACGGTCTATCGCGACATGCTCGGCGCACGGGTTTCACAGGCGCAGGCCTTGCCCGAGCATGGCGTCACCGTGGTATTCGTGGAACTGCCAAACACCAAGATTGAACTGCTGGAACCGCTGGGTATCGATAGCCCTATCACGAAGTTTCTCGAAAAGAATGCCGACGGCGGCATCCATCACATCTGCTATGAGGTCGAGGATATCATTGCAGCGCGCGACCGGCTGATCGGGGAGGGTGCGCGCGTGCTGGGCAGCGGTGAGCCCCGGATCGGGGCCCATGGCAAGCCGGTTCTGTTCCTGCATCCCAAGGATTTCTGCGGCACCCTGGTGGAACTGGAGCAGGTCTGATGAGCATCGGCTCCATCATCGCGCTCTATTTCATCATCTGGTGGCTGACACTTTTCGCTGTGCTGCCGTTCGGCGTGCGTTCTCAGCAAGAGTCGGGTGAAACCGTGACGGGATCAGACCCTGGTGCGCCTGCGATGATGCGTCTCGGGCGCATTGCCCTGATCAATTCATGCGTGGCGCTGGTTATTCTCGCCCTCGTGTGGATCGTCTATATCGAGAACTGGTTCAACATCGGCATCATCAACGACATGACGCGGCGCTGATATCAAAGAAAAAGCGGAGCCGAGGCCCCGCTGTTCAGTGAGTCCACATGTCTTGCCGCGTCCTGTGCTGTTCTCCGGAGAACCTTGCTGGTCATCTTGCCGGAACAGTTGAACGACGGCCTTCCTCCCCAGACCTGGACCGCTTCTCGCTACTCTGAGGCGCGTGAAGCATCTACGTAATTTCCTGTTTTTCAGGACAATACAAGTGCATCGCGGTACAATTCGTTGCTGCAGCGCAGCATCCTTGCCCTGTCAATTCCGGCTGTGAACTATGAAGCGGATTGCAATTGACCCCGCCCGCCCGGCATCGCAAGGATTGTCCGGAATAAACGGGATGGGGACGAGCATGAGTGATGTATCTCAGGATCTGAAATCAGGTGCACTGTTCTATCACCGCCAGCCGCGTCCCGGTAAGCTGGAGATTCAGGCGACAAAGCCGTTGGGAAACCAGCGTGATCTGGCATTGGCCTATTCTCCCGGAGTGGCCGCCGCCTGCGAGGCGATTGTGGAGGATCCCGCACAAGCCGCCGAAATGACGATCCGGCAGAATCTCGTCGCCGTCATCACCAACGGAACTGCAGTGCTCGGCCTTGGCGACATCGGCCCGCTGGCCTCGAAGCCGGTGATGGAGGGAAAAGCCGTCCTGTTCAAGAAATTTGCCGGAATCGATTGTTTCGATATCGAGGTGAACCAGAAGGACGTATCCAAACTTGTCGATGTGGTGGTGGCGCTGGAGCCCACTTTCGGCGGGATCAATCTGGAGGATATCAAGGCCCCGGAATGCTTCGAGGTCGAGGCGCAGTGTCGCGCCCGCATGAAGATTCCGGTGTTCCACGATGACCAGCATGGCACCGCGATCATCGTGGCGGCAGCTGTTCTGAATGCCATGGAACTGGCAGGCAAATCGCTCAAGGACGTGAAGCTCGTGACATCAGGCGCGGGCGCTGCGGCGCTGGCCTGCCTTAACCTGCTGGTCGAACTCGGCATTCCGCGCGGCAATATCTGGATCACGGACCTGGAAGGCGTGGTCTACAAGGGCCGCGAAAAGCTCATGGACCGCTGGAAGTCAGTCTTCGAGCAGGAGACGGATGCGCGCAAGCTCGCCGATATCATTGCGGGCGCGGATATCTTCCTCGGCCTGTCGGCAGCGGGGGTGCTGAAGCCGGAACTGCTGAAACAAATGGCGCCAAAACCGCTGATCATGGCGCTTGCGAACCCGAATCCGGAAATCATGCCGGATGAGGCGATGGCGGTGCGGCCCGATGCCATGATGTGCACGGGCCGTTCCGATTATCCCAATCAGGTCAACAACGTATTGTGTTTTCCTTACATCTTCCGCGGCGCTCTGGATGTGCATGCCACCACAATCAACGAGGAAATGAAACTGGCCGCTGTGCGCGCCATCGCACAACTTGCGCGCGAGGCTCCGTCCGACGTGGTGGCCAAGGCCTACGGTGGCGAGAGCAGGACGTTTGGCAAGGATTCGCTGATACCAAGCCCATTCGATCCGCGCCTTATCCTGCGAATCGCGCCCGCTGTGGCGAAGGCTGCGATCGCGACCGGCGTGGCATTGAAGCCGATCACCGATTTTGATGCTTATGCCGAAGAACTGTCGCGCTTTGTCTTCCGCTCCGGCTTCATCATGAAGCCGCTGCTGCAAGGAGCCAGAGCAAATCCCAAACGTGTGATCTATGCGGAGGGCGAGGACGAGCGGGTCTTGCGCGCCGTACAATCCGTGGTGGAGGAGGGCATTGCCCATCCCATCCTCATTGGACGCCCCTCGGTTGTCGAAAGCCGTCTTGAGCGTTTCGGCCTGTCGATCCGTCCGGGCAAAGACTTCGAACTGGTCAATCCGGATGATGATCCGCGGTTCCGTGATTATGTCACGGCCTACACTCAGATCGCGGGACGAAAAGGGATCACGCCCGGTGCGGCGCGGACACAGGTCCGCACCAACACGACAGTGATTGCGGCTCTTGCGGTGCAGCGCGGCGATGCCGATGCCATGCTTTGCGGTGTAGAGGGGCGTTTCACCTCGCGCCTGCGCTACATCCGGGACATCATCGGCTTGGCACCGGGTGTCGAGGATTTTGCAGCGCTGTCGCTGATGATTACCTCGAAGGGGGCCTATTTCCTGGCGGACACCCATGTGCGCTGGAATCCAACCGCGCGCGAGATCGCAGACATGGCGATTCTCGCGGATACCCATGTCCGCCGTTTCGGCCTGACGCCCAAGATCGCATTGCTCTCGCACTCCGATTTCGGATCAAGCGATTCGCCCGAGGCCCGCAAGATGCGCGACGCGCTCGAACTGATCATCGCGCGGGCACCTGATCTGCAGGTCGATGGCGAGATGCAGGCCGATACGGCGTTATCCGAGCTCATCCGCGAGCGCGTCATGCCGCACGCGCGCTTCAAGGGCGAGGCCAATGTGCTCATCATGCCAAATCTCGATGCAGCGAACATCGCCTACCAGTTCACCAAGATCATGGCGGATGGCCTGCCGGTGGGACCCATCCTCATGGGGGCGGCGAAGCCGGCCCATGTGCTTACGCCATCCGTGACAGCGCGGGGTATCGTGAACATGACCGCTTTCGCTGTAGCAGAGGCACAGGCTCAGGAGAAATAGGCCCGTATCTTTTCTGCATTCACTTTCAGCACATCGGGTTCCGCCATCTGGCCGGTATGCGGTCTCATCGGCACGCCCTCGAAACGGGGGATTATGTGGAAGTGGATGTGAAACACGACCTGCCCACCCGCTGTTTCGTTGAACTGCTGGATCGTCAGGCCATCAGCATTCATCGCGGCATTCACAGCCTTCGCCACCTTCTGAACTCCCGTCACGAGGTTCGCCAGCACGTCCGGGGCGATATCGACGATAGTGCGTGCGGCCTGCTTGGGAATCACCAGCGTATGCCCGTCGGCCCTTGGCATGATGTCCATGAAGGCCAGCACATGCTCATCCTCATAGACCTTGTGGGCCGGAATTTCGCCGCGGAGGATTTTGGCGAATATGTTGCCGGGATCATAGGCAATGGTCATTCTGGCTCACGTCCTGAAATGTAAGCCCCTCCCGCTGTGATGCGGGAGGGGCGAAAAGGCTGCAATCATTCCGCTCAACGATAAAGCTCACCAGCGACGGCGGCGGCGGCCGAAGACACGGCGACGACGGCCGAATGCGCGGCGCCTGCGACGCCGCCCCCACTGAACTGTTTCTGCAGTGGGCCTTACATCAACATCCGGGCGGAAATCACTTTCAAGGCGATCCGCTTCCAGCACCGGCATTTCCGGTGGAATGATTGGCAAAGGCGCCGCTTCCACGGCTTGCGGCGCAATAACAGTAACAGTCGCTGCGGCAGCCGCGATCCCGAACAGCACTCTTCCGAAGGCTCTGCGATCCATCTGACCCTCCCATGGGTTTCGGATATCCCTCCAGGACTGAAGGGCAATGGATACTGCGGCAATGCCAGATGGCAGGCAATCCAAAAATTCCCGTCAACAACAGCTCAGAAGCCGGTGTGCCGTAGAACGGAGGTCACGGATTCGTCCGCAGTGCACAGTCCAAAAAAATCCCTCCCGCATCGCTGCAGGAGGGACCATCAGGCCTGCAAAAGCCTGCGTCAGCAGCTTACCAGTAGTAGCGCCGACGATAATAGACCCGGCGGCGGTACACCGGACGGTAGTACACACGCCGACGGTAGAACCTGCGGCGGCGATAGAACACGCGCCGCCGACGGCGACGGTAATAATAATACTGCGCCTTCTCCGTAGTCGGCATGCCGTCCACGTCAGGGCGGAAGTCGCCTTCCGTCCGTTCCGCTTCGGTCTTCGGCGCATCGGGCGACATCACCGGCATGGGAGCCGCTTCCGCTGCTTCCGGTGACAGAGTGGTCACGACCGCTGCTGCGGCAGCAACGCCCATCAGTCCTCTAACAAACGCTCTACGATCCATCAGTCCCTCCTTGGTTGATTTGGACATCACCCCTTTGTGGAAAGCTGGGCTCATTCTGATGAAGGGGAGATGAATGTCCAATCCGTAATCCTACGTATCTGTTTTGATCGCATGCACCGGTTCGGGTGAGCTGGTATTATGCCTGTAAGGCCCCTCGGCCGCCAACGCCTCGCGCATTGCCTCGACATGCTCACGCTCGCGCTCCAGATAATCCGAAACGGCGCGCCTCAACCGGGGATCGGCAATGTCATGGGCGGAATAGGTCGTGGACGGCATGTAACCCCGCGCCAGCTTGTGCTCGCCCTGTGCTCCGGCCTCGACGCGCTTCAGGCCATGGGCGATGGCAAAATCAATGGCCTGATAATAGCACACCTCGAAATGCAGACAGGGATGATCCTCGATGCAGCCCCAGTTCCGGCCATAAAGCACATCATTACCGATAAAGTTGATTGCGCCAGCGATGTACTGGTCATTGCGTTTCGCCATCACCAGCAGGATCTGGTCGGCCATGCTGCGGCCAATCTCCGAAAAGAACCGGCGGTTGAGATACGGGCGCCCCCATTTGCGGCTGCCTGTATCGATGTAGAACCTGAGGAAAGCATCCCAGTGCCCTTCGGTGATGGCATCGCCGGTGATGCATTCGACCGTGATGCCGTTCTGGAGCGCGGTCTGGCGTTCCTTTCGGATGTTCTTGCGTTTGCGCGACGCCAAGGTTTCGAGAAAAGCCTCGAACGAGGCATAGCCCGCATTGTCCCAGTGAAACTGCTGGTCCACGCGCTGCAGAAAGCCGCTGGCTCCAAGCAGCTTCCATTCACGCTCGGTCGGGAAAGTGATGTGGATCGATGACGCGCCAGCGCGATCCCGAACCATCCGCAATCCCTGGATGAGGGCCATTTCAGCACTCTCCGAGAGAGCACCTGCACGCACCAGAAGGCGAGGCCCAGTCACCGGCGAAAACGGTGATGAAACCTGCAATTTGGGATAGTATTGCCCGCCAGCCCGCGAAAACGCATCGGCCCAGCCATGGTCGAAGACATATTCGCCCTGGCTATGCGTCTTGAGATAGCAGGGCGCCGCCGCCAGCAATTGGCCGTCCTGAGTCTCGACCAGAACATGCGCCGGGTTCCAGCCGCTGCGACCGCCCGTGCAGCCCGAAATCTCGAGGGCAAGCAGAAAGGCATGTGACATGAACGGATTGGGTTTGCCAGAAACGTCACCGGCCACCGCACAAGCGTCCCAATCCGCGGCGGTGATGCTCGCGAGTGAGGGTTCAACGCGGATCTGCAATGTGGGGGGAGCGTCGGCGATCACGAATGTTTCCTGGGTTATCGGCCTGCATACCGTGACGCTGCAGGCCGCATGTTGCAACTGCGCAAAAAGCCTCGGGCATTTCTGTGCCTTGCAATGGCCAGTCCAGACGCTCACATGCCGGTCACGCTAAAAGGAGCCTTCCGATGGTTGCTATCGCATCTGAAACCGCAATGCCGGTGCTCGAATCCCACCGCAGTCCGATCCATGTCGAATCTGTCGCGCTGACCGTGCGCGATCTCGACCGTGTCACGACTTTCTACCGGGATGTCATCGGATTGACTGTGCTGCGGGAAGCAGCAAACCGCGTTGATCTTGGCAATGACGGCGTCACGCTGCTGTCACTCACAGGCGATCCGCATGCAGTATTGGCTCCCGACGGTGCGCCCGGCCTTTTCCATACGGCCTTCCTGCTGCCGGAGCGCCGCCATCTTGGCCAGTGGCTGCGCAAGTCGGTGGATAACGCCTGGGCTCTGGAGGGCATGGCCGACCACCTCGTGAGCGAAGCATTCTATCTTTCTGATCCCGAGGGCAACGGCATCGAGATTTATCACGACCGTCCCCGGAACGAATGGACTTATGATGGAGACAAGGTGCGCATGGCCAATGCCCGGATTCCTGTGCCGGAGCTTCTGGCTCTTGCTGTCGATGACGCGCCGGGAAGGACATACCAGATGCCGCAGGGC
The DNA here is from genome assembly GCA_964247205.1 of uncultured Beijerinckiaceae bacterium. Classification (GTDB taxonomy): domain Bacteria; phylum Pseudomonadota; class Alphaproteobacteria; order Rhizobiales; family Beijerinckiaceae; genus JADCCX01. Next base: position 1,944 of record CAXTUM010000063.1, on the reverse strand, counting down.
GCACGGATCGGCCATGTCCATCTGTGCGTGAACGCGCTTGAACCGGCGGCTGACGTGATCGAGAAGCAATGGGGTATCCCGGTGATGTGCCACTATCCCGGCGCGACATTCTTCGGATCAGGCGACTACCATCACCACATCGCGGCGAATATCTGGCGCACTTCCGGCGGTCAGCGGCGGGAAGCGGGTCAGACGGGCCTTGCAGGCGTCACACTGGCGGCGGATGCGGCAAGCCGCGCTCGTCTCGCCAAGTCGTGGCTTGCCACAGGCGGCAGCGCCACAGAGGTTGCGACGCTGGACGGGCTCTCGTTCAATCTGATGTAGCCAGCCCGGATTTCACAGGTCGAGGAATTCCTCGCTCGCGAAAGCCGCGTTTTCCTGGATGAAGGCAAAGCGCGCTTCCGGCTTGTTGCCCATCAGCCGCTCGACCGAATCCGACGTATCAGCGCGCTCGTCATTTTCCACCATCACCTTGAGAAGCATCCGCTTCTTCGGGTCCATCGTGGTTTCCTTGAGCTGCGCCGGCAGCATTTCGCCAAGGCCCTTGAAGCGGCCAACCTCGATCTTGCCGCGTGATCCCATCGAGGCAATGATCTCGTCCCGGTGCTTCTCGTCCCTCGCATAGAGGCTTTTCGTGCCTTGCTGAACACGAAAGAGGGGCGGGCAGGCAAGATAGAGATGCCCGCGGTCAATCAGGCGCGGCATCTGCCGGTAGAAGAACGTGATGAGCAGCGATGCGATGTGCGCGCCGTCCACGTCGGCGTCGGTCATGATGATCACGCGCTCATAACGCAGGTCATCGTCACGGTATTGCGAACCCATGCCGCAGCCAAGCGCCTGCGTCAGATCCGAGAGTTGCTGGTTGGCCGAAAGCTTGTCGCGACCTGCCGAGGCCACGTTCAGGATTTTGCCCCGCAAGGGGAGAATGGCCTGTGTCGCACGATCACGCGCCATCTTCGCAGAACCGCCAGCGGAATCGCCTTCTACGATGAACAGTTCAGAGCCAAGAGCCCCGGTGTTCGAGCAATCCGCAAGTTTGCCCGGCAGTCGCAATTTGCGGACCGCCGTCTTGCGCGCCACATCCTTCTCGGCCCTGCGGCGCAGGCGGTCTTCGGCACGCTCCACCACGAAATCAAGCAGTTTCTCCGCCTGGTTCTTGTAGGCCGCGAGCCAGTGATCGAAGGCATCACGGATGGCGTTCTCGACAATGCGCGATGCTTCAACAGTCGCCAGCTTGTCCTTGGTTTGCCCCACGAATTCTGGTTCACGGATGGCGACCGACAGCATGGCCGATATCTGCACCATGACATCATCCGTGGTCACGTCCTTGAAGCGCTTGGACTGTCCGATGCGCTCGGCATGGTCCTTCAGCGCGCGCAGCATCGCAATGCGGAATCCGCCTTCATGCGTTCCGCCTTCCGCCGTCGGTATGGTGTTGCAATAGGACGAAATATGGCCATCTTCCACGGCCAGCCACGCGACAGCCCATTCGACAGAGCCATGCCTGCCGACTTCGCCCGCGCGCCCGGCAAACATCTGGTCCGTCACCAGCGTCTTGCCCTCGATCTCGCGCACCAGATAATCCTTCAGGCCGCCCGGAAAGCGGAAGACCGCCTTTTCGGGCACACCATCGCCCTTGAGCAGAGCGGCATCGCAGGACCAGCGAATTTCGACGCCGCCGAAGAGATAGGCCTTGGAGCGCGCCATCTTGAACAGGCGGGCAGGGGAGAATTGCGCACCGTCCTTGAAGATCTGCGGATCCGGTTTGAAGCGCACCGATGTGCCGCGGCGGTTTTGCACCTTGCCGAGGCTTTCAAGCTTTCCAAGAGCGATGCCGCGGGAAAACGACATCCGGTACAGTTGCTGATTCTGAGCGACCTCCACCTCTACCAATTCGGAAAGCGCATTCACCACCGAGACGCCGACGCCATGCAAGCCGCCCGA
>CAXTUM010000062.1:0-9383 GCA_964247205.1 uncultured Beijerinckiaceae bacterium | reverse complement strand
AAACCGACCCAGCGCCCGGCAAGGCTCTTGAGCCCGACGAGAAACACCGCAAGCATGGAGCCAAGGATGATGGCGCCGGCGGACAGGCCTATGGTCAGCATGGCCCCTTGCAGGATCATGTCGATCTCAGGCCAGACGGGATCAAAGTTGAGCGTGAACTTCATGACGTCAGAATTGTGGATACCGGTTGAGGGAATTCAGGATGGGCGCTGGCAGATAGCCAGCGCCCCCGATATGCGTTCAGAATGTCGGCAGTGTCGGCAGCGGGCCGCCGACCCACTTTTCCGAGATCGCGTTCAGCTCGCCGCTCTGCTTGATATAATAGATCACGTTGTTGAGCCACTGGTGCAGTTCGGTCGCGTCCTTGCGCAGCGCCATCGAGTTGGGTTGCATGCCGAAGAAGAACTTGGGTTCGGTCTCGGTGTCTCCCTTGGCCTTGATCGCGGAGTTGGCCTGCGCGTCGGGTCCGGCAATCGCCTGAACCTGATCCGAGAACAGCGCCTGCATCACGGTGGAATCATCCTCGAATCGCAGGATGGTCAGCCCGAGCTCCTTTTCGCGGTTGACGAACTCACGCTCCAGTGATGAGCCGCGGTTGACGCCAACCTTCATGCCCTTCATGTCCGCCCATGTTTTGATCACGGTGCCCTTCTTGGCGTAGATGCCGGTCTGGAATGCGCTGTAGGGAATGGTGAACAGCACAGCTTTGGCGCGCTCCGGCGTGGGGGCCAGCGTTGAAATCAGGAAATCGACCTTGCCGGCTTCCAGTGCGGGAATACGGGCCGGAGGTGTGAGCTGAACCACTTCGACGGCGACCCCGAGATACTTTGCCACCAGATTTGTGACATCCATGTCGTAGCCAATGGCGTTGCCTTGCGAGTCGACCGAACCATAGGGCGGAGCGCCGATCAGCACGCCGACCTTCACCTTGCCGCGCTTGACGATCTCGGCCACGGTCTGGGCGGTTGCGGATGTCGACAGCGCGGCCAGGGCGCTTGCGCCGAGCACGAGAGCCAGGCCAGCCCGGCGCAGTTTCTGTAGCAGTTTCATGGGTCGTCTCCTCAAGCTGTGGTTCGTTGTTGCAATCCGGTTCGAACGACTGGATTGATGGGCGCTCCGGTCATGGCAAAATGCCCGGCAACGGGTTCGGCGCTGCTGTCGAGCAGCCCCGGTTCTATATGGCTCTCCATCACGTCGAACATGCCGCCGACGAAATCCATCAGCGCATCGGAGGCGGCGACAGCCTTTGCGGTATGCCCTCCGGCAACCGCGTTCAACACCGCCAGATGGCAGTCGACAGTGCCATCGAGGCTGGAATGTCCGGGCATATACGTGTGGTAGATACAGCCGATACGCCGGAACAGCGTGTGCAAGGGCCGCATCGTGTGTTCGAGGAAAGGCTCGTTGGCTGCGGCAAGGATCATCCGGTCGATATCGCGGTCCAGCGTGTTGAAGGCCGGGAGTGTCAGTCTGTGACGGCTGTCATGCAGAACGCGCTCCATCTGGAGCAACTCCCGGCGCTGCGCCCCGTTCGCGCGCTCGGTCGCGAGCCGGATAACGAAACGTTCGATTTCCCGCCTGAGATGCAGCAGGACGCGCTCGCGGGCAAGGTTGACCGGCGCAATCTGCAGGCCGTGGCGCGGGCGGATCACGATCAGCGTGTCGGCGGCAAGGCGGTTGACGGCATGATGGACCGGCGTGCGGCCAAGGTCTGTCATCTCCTGCAGATCCTGCATGGTAAGGTGGCGGCCAGGCGCGAGCGCGCAGCTGACCAGCAGATCCTCGATCCGCTGATAGGCCAGATCGAACAGATTCACCCTGTTCCGCCGCCTGAGCGTGGAAGAGCGGACTGCTTCGCCCGGCCCAAGCGTGCTTTTCAGGCGCGCCATCCTGCATGTCCTCCCCGGCGGACTCGTTGGACGTCCCGCCTTGGGAGCAAACGATAATGATGTTGTGATATTTTACAAGCATGATTATGGTCTCGGCGTCGCGTTGGATGGATGTTCATGAAAATCGTTTTTCATGGCGGCAATGCCGCCAATTTCCGGACTGGCTTCGAGGCCGTCCTCGGTGAAGACAGCCTTTCCGGAGGGCCTTGCGAGATCATCGATGTCTCCGAGACGCTGAGCCGGCCAGGCGAGCGCGCGCACTTCGAAACAGCGGATGTCATCGTCGGCGTGCGTCTTGGCCATGCGGAACCCGCGCCGGACAGACTCAGGCTCTATCACGCACCGGCTGCGGGAACCGACGCCATCGATACAGCCCGCCTGCCGCAAGGAGCGACCCTGTGCAACTGCTTCGGTCATGAGAGCGCGATTGCCGAGTATGTCATGACAGCGCTGCTGATGCGGCATGTCCCGCTGGCTGATGCCGATATGAAATTGAGACGCGGTGAATGGGCGTGGTGGGCCGGGCGGCCCGGCGCCTTGCGCACCGAACTTGGCAGCCAGACAATCGGCCTTCTGGGCTATGGCCATATCGGCAAGGCCATCGGCGCAAGGGCGAAGGCTTTCGGCATGCGTGTCACCGTCGCGAACCGCTCGCCTGTGCCAGTGTCAGGCATGGTCGATGAAAGCTATGGCCTCGGCGATCTCGCGGGTTTCATGGGCTCGGCTGACGCCATCGTGGTGTCGTTGCCGCTCACCGGGAGCACGACAGGCATTGTCGGCGCTTCAGCCCTTGCCGCGATGCGCCGCGATGCTGTGATCATCAATGTCGGGCGTGGTCCGGTGATCGAGGAGGCAGCCCTGTTCGAAGCGCTCGGTAACCAACGGATCGGCGGCGCGGTCATAGACACGTGGTACACTTATCCCAGCGGTGACACTCCGGAAGCGGCGCCTGGAAATCTGCCTTTCGAGAGCCTGACCAATCTCGTGATGACGCCGCATATGAGCGGCTGGACGGATGGCACGGTAAGGCGGCGGCAGGAGACCATGGCCGGAAACATCAACCGCCTGGCGCGGGGACTTCCCCTGGTCAACATCGTCCATTGCGGGAATGCCTCCTGAGATGAGAATGTGGCGGACCCACGGGTAGGGTCCGGATCAAGGATCCTTTCGAAGCGGGTTTGGCCGGAGCCGTCAATGCACCTGATCGGGATCGACGCGGGCACGTCAGCCATCAAGGCTGTGCTGGTCGATGACCAGCAGATTGTCCACGCCGAAAGCAGCAGGCAGCTGGGGCTTCATGCTCCGCATCCTCGGTGGTTCGAGCAAAACCCGGATGACTGGTGGCTCGCCGTTTGCGAGGCTCTCGAATTGCTCCGCCAGTCCGCCGGCAGCCGCTGGCAGGACGTGCGGGGCATTGGTCTTTCGGGTCAGATGCATGGTGCGGTCCTGCTTAACCAGGATGGAAAGGTGCTGCGGCCGGCTATCCTGTGGAACGATGGCCGCAGTGATCACGAGTGTCGTGAACTTGACATTGCCATGCCGGATATCGGGACTATCGCAGGTGTTCCCGCGATGCCCGGCCTCACGGCGCCCAAGCTGCTCTGGCTCCGCAGGCACGAGCCGGAGCTGCACAAACAGATCGCGCATGTGCTGCTGCCCAAGGATTACATCCGCTTCCGCCTCACCGGTGAGCGGCTGACAGATGTCTCGGACGCAGCCGGAACGCTCTGGCTGGATCAGGCGAGGAGGGCGTGGTCAAGTGAACTTCTTGCGGCTTCCGGCATGTCTGAACTGCAAATGCCCCGGCTTCTCGAAAGTCCTGCCGCAGGCGGCGAAGTGCTCGCAGTTGTCGCGGGCGAACTGGGATTGCCTGCTGGTGTCTTGGTCGCTGCCGGTGCGGGTGATGCGGCTGCCGGCGCAATCGGAATTGGCGCGATCAACGAAGGTGACGCCTTTCTGTCGCTGGGTACATCGGCGCAGATGCTTGTTGCCACCAGGTCATTCAGGCCCATGCCCGAAAAATTTATTCATGCCTTTTGCCATGCTGTTCCGGATCGCTGGTTCCAGATGGCGGCGATGCTGAATGGAGCCGCCTGTCTTGCCTGGATCGCACGCCAGCTGAACAGATCCGACATTGGCAGTCTGCTCCGCCGTGCCGAAGCCGAAACAACAGGACCGTCCGAACTTCTTTTCCTGCCTTATCTCACGGGTGAAAGGACACCGCACAACGATCCGTCCGCGCGGGGCGCATTCATCGGGCTCGGTGCGGAAACGACACCGTCAGCCATCGTGCGCGCGGTGCTTGAAGGCGTAGCCTTTTCGTGTGTGGACGCCCGTGATTGTCTCACGGCGGCAGGCTCTGGGCTTGCGGGCCTCGCTGTCATCGGTGGCGGGGCGCAATCATCGTTCTGGTGCGGGATTCTGGCTTCCGCGCTTGATCTTCCGCTGACACGCTATGAAGGTGGAGAGAATGGTCCAGCTTTTGGCGCGGCGCGTCTGGCGCGGCTGGCCTTGACGGGAGAACCGCCAGCGGCAGTCTGCATCAAGCCTGCCGTACGGGATATCATTGCTCCGGATCCTGATCTGGCTGATGCCTATATGCATCGGCAGCCGCATTTCCGCGACCTTTACAGCCGCTTGAAGGGGGCTTTCGTACCAGCCTGAAGTTCAGGCCGCCGACAGGGGAGACTTCAGCAGGACATCCTGCCCGCACGCGTAGTTTTCCATGATCGGCAGCATGGCTCCGCCCAAGGCCCTTGCATCAGCGCCGAGCCGCCCGGCCCGGATTTCAAAGGGGCTCAGACCTTGCAGATCATGCCGGCCAACGGCGTTTCGGGTCGCATCGACCAGCCGGGCAAGCACGGCAGTCGGCATCGCACCGTCAATGCAGGCCTCGCTGAAATCGATGATGCAGGCGCCTGATACGATAGTGCCCGCCAGAGCCTCGGCTGACGCATCAAGCCATTCGTCGAGCGCGGCTCCCAGAATACTCCAGTCCGCATTTGCATCCTGAAGCAACGAAGGATCACATCGATCCGTGACGAGACGCTTCTCCAGCATGAGCAGGGATGCCTGATGGATGAGCTGGCTGCGCTTGCCGCGATGTGTCACCGGCATGGAGCCCAGAGCGCCGGCATTGCCGGTCCGGCCCTGATAGAGGGCCCCGTTGAGAACGATTCCGCCGCCGGCAAAAGAACCGATGAAGATATAGAGCAGATCAATGCTGGATCCGCGGTAGCTGAAATGCAACTCGGCGCCGCAGGCAGCACTTGCGTCATTCGCGATGTATGCGGGCAGGCCAGACTGCGCCTCAATCACTGCCGCCACATTCATCCCTTGCCAGGCATCAAGGCTGCCCAGCGGTGCATCCACTTCGTTCGCCCATTTCCACAATTCGAACGGCATGGCGATGCCCACGCCCGCGAAGCGCTGGCTTGGATGGCGGCGCTGCATGCGGGCGATGACCCTGCTGACAAACGCAATCACATCGCCGGGGAGGGGATAATCATAGGTGCGGCGGTCCCGGTCCATGATGCGGCCATTGAGATCGCACAAAACGACATCGGTGCTGCGTCTGCCGATCTTCACACCAAACGACAGGGCTCCCATCGGATTAAGCGCGTAGGGCACCGAGGGTTGTCCGATCCTGCCGCGCAGCGGTTCCTGTGCGATCAGCAGTCCGTCTGCCTCAAGCCGACGCACGATCTGCGAGAGCGTTTGTGCAGAAAGACCCGTGAGCCGCGCCAGTTCAGCCTTGGGCAATGGCCCGTTCAGCCGGATGAGCGAAATCGTCAACCGTTCATTGTAGGCGCGTCCGCCCGCCTGGTTCGCTCCGCCGCCAAGTCGCGAAAACACATGCATGGCATTGCCTTGCCCGCCCTGAACCGGGCTGTCCCCCTTGCCCGCTTGCCCGCCCCCCTGCTGCTCCACGATGTGCAATCTTTATCTCTGGCTGTCCGGCAAACAAGGAAGCATGCATCACCGACAGCGTCAATAACTAAATCCAGTTGATTTAATTATTGACAGTTCATTGTCTCTGTGGCCAATTGTTGATGCTGATCATCCGGGAGAGATGTTCCGGAGGGCCACCAACATCGGGCAGAAAAGATCAACGGCAAGCCCAGGCCGAACAGGGAGAGAGACATGACCAAATCGCCAATGCGCATCGCGCTCATGGCCGCTGTAGCCGCAGGCGCCCTCTGTGCCGCGCCAGCCTATGCCCAGCAGAAGCCGATTGTAGGCCTCATCACCAAGACGAACACCAATCCCTTCTTCGTCAAGATGCGCGAAGGCGCCGAAGCCAAGGCTAAAGAGCTTGGCGTGGATCTGCGCTCGTTCGCCGGCAAGGTCGATGGCGACAACCAGACACAGGTCGAGGCCGTCGAGACGCTGATCGCAGCTGGCGCCAAGGGCATCCTGATCACCGCGTCGGACACAAAGGCCATAGTACCAACGATTGCCAAGGCGCGCGCTGCAGGCATCCTTGTTATCGCACTCGATACACCGCTGGAGCCCGTCAATGCCGCCGACGCCACATTCGCCACTGACAATTTCAAGGCGGGCGAACTGATCGGCACATGGGCAAAGGCAACAATGGGTGACGCAGCCAAGGATGCAAAGATCGCCTTGCTCGACCTGAACAAGTCGCAGCCCTCTGTGGATGTCGCCCGCAATCAGGGTTTCCTCAAGGGCTTCGGCATCGACTTGGGCGATCCGAAGAAGATCGGCGATGAAAAGGATGCCCGCATCGTCGGCAACGACGTGACGAACGGCAATGAAGAAGGCGGCCGCAAGGCCATGGAGAACCTCCTGCAGAAGAACCCCGGCGTGAACGTGGTCTACACGATCAACGAACCGGCGGCGGCGGGTGCGTTCCAGGCTCTCCGCGCGGTCGGCAAGGACAAGGGCGTCCTGATCGTGTCGGTCGATGGCGGCTGCCCCGGCGTGAAGAACGTCAAGTCCGGCGTCATCGGCGCGACATCCATGCAGTTTCCGCTGCTGATGGCCTCCATGGGCGTGGAAGCCGTTGCCGAATTTGCCAAATCCGGCAAGAAGCCAGCAGCAACGCCGGGTCTCGATTTCTTCAACACCGGTGTTGAGCTGATTACGGACAAGCCGGCAGCCGGCATGCCCGCGCTCAGCGGTGACGATGGCCTGAAGCGCTGCTGGGGTTGAATAATAAAAACAGCAAGCTCAAAGCAAGCTCGCTGATGGTGTTGACTGGGCGTGTTCTGCTTCTGACCGGAAGTCAAGCGCGCCCTTTTTATGCGACAGATTCAAAGGTCTTTCACGCTTAAGGGCAATTCAGCCATGGCTAACGGCGACACTCAGGATACGCAGCTCAACCTGGCGAAAAAGACCGCCGAACAGGGCTTGCAAGGGGCCAGTGACGCCGTGGCGCAATTCGCCGAAGAAAGCCTGACGCCGATCAAGCGCCTGCAGCATCTTCTGCACAGCCACCCGACGGCCATTCCGGGCATCGTGCTGCTGTTCAGTCTCGTGATGTTCAGCTTGATCGTGGGTGATCGCTTTCTGCATCCCTTCAACATGTCGCTTATCGTGCAGCAGGTGATGATCATCGGGATCGTCGGCATTGCACAGACCTTGGTGATCCTGACGGCGGGCATCGATCTCTCGGTCGGCGCCATCATGGTCCTGTCCTCGATGGTGATGGGCAAGCTTGCAATAGATTACGGCTGGCCGGTTTCGCTGGCGATCACGGCGGGAATCGCGGTGGGAGCGGCCTGCGGCGCGATCAATGGCTTTCTCATCACGCGCTTCCGGCTGCCGCCATTCATCGTGACGCTGGGCACCTGGAACATCTTCTTCGCCCTGAACCTCTGGTATTCATCGAGCGAGACGATCCGCGCGCAGGATATCGAGACGAATGCGCCCATCCTGATTTTCTTTGGTCAGGCCGTCGATGTCTTCGGCGCCAGAATGACCTATGGCTCCATCGCCATGCTGATGATGGTGGCGATCTGCTGGTACGTGCTGAACAATACGGCGTGGGGCCGCCATGTGCATGCAGTCGGCGATGACCCCGATGCGGCGCGTCTCGCGGGCATCAGCACGGACCGGCTGCTGATGTCGGTCTATATCGCGGCTGGCGTCATCTGCGCCATCGCGGCATGGGCGCTGATCGGGCGCATCGGCTCCGCCAGTCCGCAGGCCGGGCAGACGGCCAATCTCGATGCGATTACGGCTGTCGTGATTGGCGGCACCTCGCTCTTCGGGGGCAGGGGCTCCATTGTCGGAACGCTGCTGGGAGCCTTGATCGTCGGGGTCTTCCGCAATGGCCTCGCGCTGTCGGGCGTCAATGTCCTGTGGCAGGAGTTCGCGGTCGGCGTGCTGATCATAGTGGCAGTCGCCATCGACCAGTGGCTGCGGAGGGCTTCGCAATGACAACGACAGTTCTTCGTGCGCGTGGTCTGGTCAAGCGCTACGGCCGCGTCACTGCGCTCGATCATGCGGATTTCGATCTGTATCCGGGCGAAATCCTGGCCGTGATCGGTGACAACGGGGCCGGAAAATCGACGCTGATCAAGGCGCTGACCGGGGCCATCATCCCGGACAGCGGCGAGATTACGCTGGACGACAAGCCGATCAGCTTCCGCTCGCCCATTGCGGCGCGCGCGGCAGGTATCGAGACGGTCTACCAAAATCTGGCGCTGTCTCCCGCACTCTCCATCGCGGACAACATGTTTCTGGGCCGCGAGCTGCGCGCACCGGGAATGCTCGGCAGCTGGTTCAAGAAGCTGGATCACGCGAAGATGCAGCACGAGGCGCGAAAGGCGTTATCTCGTCTGGGCCTCAGCACGATCCAGAACATCAATCAGCCCGTCGAGACCCTCTCGGGAGGCCAGCGGCAGGGCGTCGCCATCGCGCGCGCGGCGGCTTTCGGTCGGCATGTCGTGATCATGGACGAACCGACGGCAGCGCTGGGCGTGAAGGAATCCCGCCGCGTGCTCGACATCATTCAGGACGTCCGGAAAAACGGCCTGCCAGTGGTGCTGATCAGCCACAACATGCCGCATGTCTTCGAGATCGCCGACCGCATCCACATCCACCGGCTCGGCCGCAGGCACGCCGTCGTGAGGCCGAAGGATATCTCGATGTCCGATGCGGTCGCGATCATGACGGGTGCCATGGCTGCGCCGCTGTCCCCGCCATAGCATTTCACGTGCTCAGGGTGCAGTTAGGTTCAGGTTCACTGGATGCTGGAACCCGTCCAGAAGAAAGTCTGAGGGTATCAGCGGTCCATCACCTCTCAAAATTTGACCTTGTCGCCCCCTTTGAGAGCCAGCATCGCGCGAGCATCGTCTGGACTGGCGACGTCAAGCCCCAGCCCCTCGATGATCATGCGGGCTTTCTTCACCTGCTCGGCATTGGTCTTCGCGAGTTGCCCCGGGCCGATCCACAGCGAGTCCTCGAGACCCACGCGGATGTTGCCGCCCAGCGCCGCAGACTGTGCTGCAATCGCGAGCTGATTGC
>CAXTUM010000061.1:0-9418 GCA_964247205.1 uncultured Beijerinckiaceae bacterium | reverse complement strand
GCTTCGGAGTGCCGATTACAGAAGAGTTTGGCGTCGGTATCCGGTATTCATTCTATCAGACGAGCATCAAGATACCGAATGACTACAAGCAGCCCTATAATGATTGCAGCGTGCCTATTCCGGGTCTGACGCCATTGACGACAACACCGGGAAATACCCCATCGTTTAGCAATAGCTGCTTGACGAATGGAGAGGCTTCACTTGCAGTCAAGGAATCTGATGGCCGCACACTGACATCGCTGGTTGGTTTGAATTTTATCTACAATACCTTGGACGACAAGAAGAACCCGACGAGCGGTTGGGCCGCGGAATTGAAGCCGGAAGTCGCTGGTCTTGGCGGTGACTCACGCTTTATCCGTGTCACCGGTGAAGTTCGCTATTATTATCCGGTGTGGGATGATGTCGTGGGTTTGCTCAAGGCGCAAGGCGGTCACATCCAGTCATTCGGCGGCAATACGCTGCGGTTGACCGACCATTTCAATCCCGGGCCAAGTCTGGTTCGCGGCTTTGCGCCAGGCGGAATCGGCCCGCGTGACATTGCCTATGACCGCCGTTCGGGCTCACTCGGTGGTACGACCTATTTCGGCGGAACTGCGGAACTGCAGTTCCCGATCTGGGGCTTGCCTCGCGAGATCGGCTTGAGGGGCGCTGTCTTTGCGGATGCTGGTACGCTGTTCAACTATGCCGGCCACAAGCGCTTCGCGACTGTCAATGGAAGGACTGTCGGTGTTGCAGGCGGTGGGTGCAATACAGCCGAGGTAAGCCAGATTCAGACCGGAACGACACAGGGGCTATGCCTCGACGTGAGCGACAAGAATGTCATTCGTTCATCAATCGGCGTGGGTGTCCTTTGGCAGTCGCCAATTGGTCCTGTGCGCTTCGACTATTCCTTCCCGATCTCGAAGGGCAAGGATGACCGCACGCAGGCCTTCCGCTTCTCGGGTGGCGGCAGCTTCTGATCCTGACGGATTTCAGAAAGCCCGGCTTCTGGCCGGGCTTTTGATATAGGCGGAACACAGACGTGAGTGCTTTCTTCCCTCCGCCTCAGGCTATCTCCCTATCGCGTATCGCCGAGATCGCAGGCACCCCACTTCCTGATGGCGCGGATGGTGACAGGATTCTGAATGGCATTGGCCCGCTCGATCTGGCCGGGCCAGACGCGGTCACCTTTCTTGACAATGTCCAGTACATCAGCCAGGCCGCAGCAACCCGCGCCGGGGTCTGCATCGTCGGCCAGCGACATGCGGACAAGGTGAATGCAAGCTGTGTCGTGCTTGTGGCCAAAGAGCCTTACCGCGCATTTGCGAAGGTCGCCGCAGCTTTTTTCCCGCAGTCCATGTGTCCGCAGTCGCTTTTTGGTGCTATGGGCGTCTCTGCCGGTGCCTTCGTGCATCCCGAAGCCAAACTGGAACAGGGCGTGACGGTTGATCCGGGCGCGGTCATTGGCCCTGGTGCGCAGATCGGCGCGAACACGATCATCTGCGCCAATGCGATCATCGGCCCCGGCGTCACGATTGGCCGCGATAGCGCAATCGGCCCCAATGTCGCGATTACGCATGCCCATCTGGGCAACCGCGTCATCATCCATGCGGGCTGCAACATCGGCCAGGACGGCTTTGGTTTCGCCATGTCACCGCAAGGGCATCTCAAGGTGCCGCAGGTCGGCCGTGTCATCATCCAGGATGATGTCGAGATAGGCGCAGGCACCTGCGTGGACCGCGGCATGAACCGCGACACCGTGATTGGCGAAGGCACCAAGATCGACAACATGGTCCAGATCGGCCACAACGTGAGCATCGGGCGTCACTGTGTGATTGTAGCGCAGGTGGCGCTGGCAGGGAGCTCGAAGCTCGAGGATTTCGTGGTGATCGGAGGGCAGGCCGGAGTCATCGGCCATGCCACCGTTGGCATGGGCGCGCAGATAGCTGCCACATCCGCCGTGGGCCGGGATGTCCCGCGCGGCGAACGCTGGGGCGGCACGCCGGCCAAGCCGATCCGGGAATTGTTCCGCGATATGGCCGCGCTCGACCGTCTGCTTAAAGGGCGGACGTCGGGAACCAAGGCAGAAGGCAGTGAAGGGCAAGGGACACCATGACTGACGCCATGACTGAAACACCAGCGCCGAGCACAGCTGCTCCAAAGACAATGGAAACAATCGATATCCAGCGGATCATGCATCTGCTGCCGCATCGCTATCCGTTTCTGCTCGTCGACAAGATCATCGACATCAGCGCGGGCTCCTGCATCGGCATCAAGAATGTCACCTACAACGAGCCGCAGTTTCAGGGGCATTTCCCGGGACAGCCGATCCTGCCCGGCGTGATGATCATCGAGGGCATGGCGCAGGCTGCGGGATGCGCGGCTCTTGTGTCGGGACAGGCGGGCGAGCGGGCCAAGATGGTGTATTTCATGACAGTCGACAAAGCCAAGTTCCGCAAGCCTGTGGTGCCCGGCGATGTGCTGGAATACCATATGACCCTGCTCAACCGCCGCAAGAACATGTGGTGGTTCAGGGGCGAGGCCAAGGTCGCCGGCGTGTTGTGTGCCGAAGCGGAGCTTGGCGCGATGATCGTTTCGGAATAACCAAGAGCACCAAGGCGCCGTTGGCGAATTCGCCGCATCGCATCCGGAGATATCCTGTGTCGTCCATCCATCCCCTGTCTGCCGTCGATCCTGCCGCCAAGCTGGGCGACGGTGTCACCGTCGGCCCTTTCTGCACAGTCGGGCCGCATGTGACGCTGGCCGATGGCGTGAACCTGGTCAGTCATGTCGCTGTAGCCGGGCACACCAGCATCGGCGCACGCACGCGGGTGTTCCCGTTCGCGTCTCTCGGACATGAGCCGCAGGACCTCAAATACAAGGGTGAGGCTTCCACGCTGGTGATCGGCGCGGATTGCACGATCCGTGAAGGCGTCACCATGAATCCCGGCACCGAAGGTGGTGCGATGACAACGGTCGTCGGGGATAAATGCGTTTTTCTTGCCAATTCTCACGTCGCGCATGACTGCAGGATCGGCAACGGCGTCATTTTCTCGAACGGTGTTCTGCTGGCAGGGCATTGTACGGTTGGAGATTACGCCATCATCGGCGGCGGCTCCGCCGTGCATCAGTTCGTCCGCATTGGCGAGCATGCGTTCATTGGCGCCATGACTGGCATCGGCAATGACGTGATTCCGTATGGCATGGCAATCACGGCGCAGCGGGCAGCCCATCTGTCAGGGCTCAACATCATCGGCTTGAAGCGTCGCGGCTTCACGCGCGAGCAGATTCACGAGTTGCGGCGCGCCTACCGCCTGCTGTTCGCCAACGAGGGTACGCTCAAGGAGCGCGTTGAAGACGTCGCGGGCGAGTTTGATGAGCACCCGCTGATTCATGAAATACTGGATTTCATCCGCGACGGCGGTGATCGCGCCATTTGCGTTCCGCACGAATCAGAGTGACCGCCGGAGCAAAAAACCGGCGGCCATTGACGATAGCGCTCATCGCGGGCGAGTCATCGGGTGATCAGCTTGGCGCGCGCCTGATCCGGGAGTTTAGCCGGCAAGCGGCGGCCCCGGTCCGATTTGTCGGTGTCGGCGGGCCATTGATGGAAGCCGAGGGCCTGAAAAGCCTTTTCCCGATGGCTGATATCGCAGTGAACGGGTTCATTCCGGTGATCAAACGCCTGCCGCTGTTGCTGCGGCGAATCAGCCAGACGGTGAAGGGAATTGCGGCCGAGCGACCGCATGCTGTCGTCCACATCGATGCACAGGATTTCAACCAGCGCGTTGCGAAACAGCTCCATACTGTGCTGCCGTTGACGCCGCTGATCGCCTATGTCTCGCCGACTGTCTGGGCCTGGAGGCCAGGTCGCGCAAAGAAAATCGCACGTTATTACAAGTGTTTGATGGCTGTTCTTCCATTCGAGCCAGAGGTGCACCGCAGGCTTGGCGGGCCTGGGACGGTCTATGTCGGGCACCCGCTGATGGAGCGTCTGGACGATTTCAGGGCTGATGAGGGCGAGGCTTTGCTGCGCAGGAAGCCCCCGTTCCGGCTGCTGCTGTTGCCCGGCAGCCGTCGCGCGGAAGTGTACCGCCTCCTCAAGGTTTTTGGTGAGGCCTCCGCTTTGCTCGCCAGACGCTTTCCGGATCTCGAGATGCTGCTTCCCGCCGTGCCCCATCTGCGTGCTGATATCCTGCGGTTGACGGCAGACTGGCAGATCAGGCCAAAGATTCTGGATGGTGAAGAGGCGAAGCTCAAGGCCTTTCGTACGGCGCGGGCCGCACTCGCTGCGTCGGGAACGGTCACGCTGGAACTCGCCCTGGCACGGGTGCCGACAGTCGTCGCATACCGTGTCGGCTATATCGAGGGAGAGATCGCACGGCGGTTGATTTCGGTTGAATCCGCCTCGTTGCCCAATCTGATCCTTGGCCGCAAGCTTTTGCCGGAGTTCATCGACAGGGGCTGGACCGCACATGATCTCGCGCAATCGGTTGCCAGCATCATGGAAGATGGGGCGGCGCGTCAGGCGCAACTCGCCGGGTTCGATGAGGTTCACACTCTCATGTCCGACGGAATCTCGACACCCAGCGCCACGGCAGCAGCTCTGGTGCTGCAGCAAGTCAGGACGAAGCAATAAAAAAGGGGCCAGTTTGGCCCCTTTATCACGAAACCCGCTTTGAATCTCAGCGACGCTGTGCCGACGGCACGTAATCGCGCTGGGGAGCGCCTGTGTAGAGCTGGCGCGGACGGCCAATTTTCTGGCCGGGATCCTCGATCATTTCCTTCCACTGCGCGATCCAGCCGACCGTGCGGGCCAGCGCGAACAGCACCGTGAACATCGACGTCGGGAAGCCCATCGCCTTCAGCGTGATTCCCGAATAGAAATCGATGTTGGGATAGAGCTTCTTTTCGACAAAATACGGATCGGACAGCGCGATGCGCTCCAGTTCCATCGCCACGTCGAGCAGGGGATCATCCTTGATGCCGAGTTCGTTCAGCACCTCATGCGTTGTCTTCTGCATGATGCGGGCGCGCGGATCATAGTTCTTGTAGACGCGATGACCAAAGCCCATCAGGCGGAAGGGATCGTTTTTGTCTTTCGCCTTGGCGATGTACTTCGGAATGTTCTCGACCGAGCCGATTTCGGCCAGCATCTTGAGCGCTGCTTCATTCGCGCCGCCATGCGCCGGTCCCCACAGGCAGGCGATACCGGCGGCGATGCAGGCGAAGGGATTTGCGCCCGACGAACCGGCAAGACGCACGGTGGACGTCGACGCGTTCTGCTCATGATCCGCATGCAGGATGAAAATCCGGTCCAGCGCGCGGCTGAGGATCGGGTTGACCTTGTAATCCTCGGCAGGCACCGCGAAGCACATCCGCAGGAAGTTCGAGGTGTAGTCGAGCGAGTTCTGAGGATACACGAAGGGCTGGCCGACCGTGTATTTGTAAGCCATCGCGGCCAGCGTCGGCATCTTGGCGATCATGCGCATGGATGCGATCATGCGCTGGGTAGGATCGGAAATGTCGGTTGAATCATGGTAGAATGCTGACATGGCGCCGACAGCCGCGACCATGACAGCCATAGGGTGTGCGTCGCGGCGGAAGCCCTGAAAGAACCGGGCCATCTGCTCGTGCACCATGGTGTGGCGCGTCACGCGGTAATCGAAATCGACCTTCTGGGCTGCAGTCGGCAATTCACCGTAGAGCAGGAGGTAGCAGGTTTCCAGGAAGTCGCCGTGTTCGGCCAGTTGCTCGATGGGGAAACCGCGATAGAGCAGAATGCCCGCGTCGCCGTCGATATAGGTGATCTTGGACTCGCAGGCGGCCGTGGAGGTGAAGCCGGGATCGTAGGTGAACATGCCGGTCTGGCCATAAAGCTTTCCGATATCAACAACTTGCGGACCAATTGTGCCCGGTCGCACCGGAAGGTCCAGAACCTTGTCATCAACCTTGAATGTGCTGGTATGCACGGTCATGGAGTTCTCCTTCGGTGATGTCAGTTTGCCTTGGCTTCCGCCCGGCGCAAAAAATTGTGCGCTGCGGTATAAATCATTGCGTATAGCATTGCCGGGCTCTCATCAAGCGCGCCTTCTGGCATACGTAGAAGGCATTATGCGCCACTCCATCAGGGGTTCAAGTCGTCTTCTTGAGCCCCATCCTGGCCGATACGAGCAGGGCGTAGGCCGCCAGCATTCCCGCCAGCGCCAGGGCAAATCCGTGCGAGCCGAAGCTGTCCATGCCAAGCCCGACCAGCGGAGGCCCGATGACAAGCCCGAGAGAGTAGAGCATCACGAAAGCCGCATTGGCATTCGCCAGTTCGTGGCCAGTGAAGCGCGCGCCCAGGTGCGCCAGGCCAACCGTGTAGAGCCCGCCCGTGAAGCCGCCCCAGATGAACAGCACGACATAGAAAGCCGGGGCCACGCTGACCGTGAGCGGCATGGCGACCGCGCCCACACAGCCGATGACGCCGCACAGCAACAGTATCTTGCGGCGATCCGAATGATCGGAGAGCCAGCCAATCGGAATCTGCGAGATGATATTGCCCGAGACGACGATGCTGATCAGCAGGGCAGCAGTCGCCTCCGGCATGTCGTTGCGCAGGCCGTAGACCGGAAGCAGCGAGAATGCGCCGGTTTCAATTGCACCAAATACGAGACCTGCAAACGTGGCAACGGGCACCGCCGTCATGTAACTGATCACCCCCGCGTGCTTCTCTTCCACGATGCCCGGCAGCTCCTCGCCCGCCAGATACAGCGGGATCAGCGCCAGAAGATAGATTCCGACACCTGCGAGATAGGGAGCGGCCCCCGTCGTTCCGGTAAAGGTGAGCACGACAGGGCCAATGACGAAACCTATGGCCAGCATGGTGGCGTAAATCCCCATCACCATGCCGCGCTTCTCGGGCGGCGCCGCCGCATTGATCCAGTATTCGGACAGAACGAACAATGTGCCGATGAACGCCCCGAACAGGAAGCGCAGCGGAAACCACAACCAGAACGGCGCCAGATAAAAGCTGATGGCGAGTACGGCGGAGCTCAGGATGGACCCGTAGAGAATAGGCCGCAGGCCGATCCGCGCCGCCAGTGTCGGCACAAAAGGGGCAACGCAGAGTGTTCCCAAACCAGCCACGGCCGTGTTCAGGCCGGACATCGTGCTGGAAATTCCCATCCGCTCCATGGTGATGGCCAACAGCGGAATGAACAGGCTGAGTGACACGCCGACGAGCGTGATCAGCATGACAGCCGCCGCAATCGTGGCGGTTTGACTGCGGGGCTGGGTCACACCGTTTCCCGCAGGAAGCGGCGGTGGCGTTCGAAGTAGAACGGCACGGGCATGTCGCGGTCCAGACCCGCCGCCAGCCGCTCTTTCAGCTCGATCAGGATGACCTGCGTGATCGACGGCAGGTCGAGCGTCACGGCCTCGTCAATCCCGATCCAGACCAGTTCCGTCAGCTCTGCATCGTCTCCCAGCACGCGCTCAACCTTGCCGCCGACCGCCGTCAGCGGAGCCGCGAAAAAGCGGGTGTCAAAGCGGCGCGGGCGGCGCGGTGGGGTGATCGCGCGCGCCACAAAGGTCAGCGCATCCGGCGTCGGGAAAAGGCCCTGATCGGCGAATTCGCGCCAGACGACTTCGGGTGAGGTTTCAGGGGTGCCATATTCGGAACTGCCGATCATCAGGCCGGTTTCCTCGAATGTCTCGCGGATAGCCGCCATCACCAGCGCCCTGCAGCGCAGAGGCGTCATGCCCGGGGCCGCCGCCATCAGCCGCATTTCAGCACGCGGCGAAAGCGCACCCGATGCCAGCATGAGTTTGTCGCCCGCATCCACACGACCGCCGGGAAACACGAACTTGCCCGGCATGAATTTCAGCTTCATGCTGCGTTTTCCCATCAGCACCCTGGGCTTTTTCGCCTTCAGGTCCAGCAGGATCAGCGTGGCCGCATCCACCGGCTTGAGGTTCACGATGCCGCGGACGCGCGTTTCTGAGTCAAGGCGCGCCTTGAGGGCTTCTGCAGAGAATGCGTTCATTTGCGCTGCGGGCGCGCTGATGCGGGCAACGGCTGCGAATGGAAATCACCCCGCTTGTCGAACCCGTGCATCCGCATGCCCCATTGCAGGCCGATGATGGCCCCTTTCACGGGTTGCATCAGGGCGACTGTCGCCAGAAGCGTGAGTGGCAGAAAAACAGCGAAATAAACCCACAAAGGCCAGGGATTGGCTGACATTTCCACGCCCAGGATGATCGGCACTGCAATGTGGCCCACAATCATGATCGTGACATAAGGCGGAAGATCATCCGAGCGATGACCGTCCAGCTTTTCGTCACAGCGCGCGCAGACATCGACGGGCTTCAGAAAGGCACGAAACAGCTTGCCTTCGCCGCAATGCGGACAGCAGCAGCGGAACCCTTTCCACACGGCATCGCCCGTGGAGCGTTCGCCTGCACTCATGATACCGGTACCCATGTCAGCGTCCCCGCGATTCACGGCCAAGCTTGCGGTACGACGGTTGGTCACCGCCCCGGCGGCGGGCACCGCGCTTGCCTGTCGCAGGCTTCATATAGCGACCCTTGGACAGAATTTCGAATTTTAATGCGCCTGCAAAGGGTGCTGCTTCAGCAAGCCGCACCTCGACCATATCACCCAGCCTGAACGCTTCTCCCGTGCGATGGCCCACGAGCGCCTGCGCTGCCTCGTCATGATAGAAGAAATCCGCCCCCAAAGTGCCCGCCGGGACGTAGCCATCAGCGCCGGTTTTCGTCAGTTTCACGAACAGGCCGGATTTGGTCACGCCCGAAACACGACCCGCGAATTTCGCGCCGATCTGGTCTTTCAGATGTGCCGCCACGAGCCGGTCATAGGTGTCGCGCTCCGCCATCATGGCGCGGCGCTCCGTGGCGGAGATTTTCTGGCCGATCTCGCGCAGGCGATCAAGGCTAACATCCGGGAGTCCGTCCTTGCCCAGGTCCAGTGCCTTGATCAGCGCGCGATGCACGATCAGATCGGCATAACGGCGGATGGGCGAGGTGAAATGGGCGTATTTGCGCAGGTTGAGGCCGAAATGTCCGATATTTTCCGGACCATATTCGGCCTGCGCCTGCGAGCGCAGCACCATCTCGTTCAGCAGCGGCGCGTGTTCGGTCGCCGCCAGCCGCTGGAGCGTGCGGTTGAACAGGGAAGGGCGGACATTGCCAACCTTTGGCAGATCGATGTCCAGCGTCTTCAGGAAGGCGCGCAGGCTCTCCATCTTGGCCAGTGATGGCTCATCGTGCAGGCGAAACAGCAGCCCCTGCCGCTTTTCGATCAGGGTTTCCGCTGCGCAGACATTGGCGAGGATCATCATTTCCTCGATCAGCCGGTGCGCATCGAGGCGATCCCGGAAAATCACATCGCCGACCTTGCCGTCTGAGTCGAGAACCAGCTTGCGCTCGGGCAGTT